>JBCDFX010000653.1:0-1523 GCA_039177155.1 Cyanobacteria bacterium P01_H01_bin.119 | reverse complement strand
CGTTATGACGTTAATCAAGCCCCTCGATCAGCTACTGCCCACCGACCGACACTGGGCGGGGGACAAGGCGATTAGTTTAGGGCGATTGCTGATTGAAGGACTGCCCGTTCTGCCGGGGTGGGTAATCTCAGCCGATGTATTCACCGACTTTTTAAGTCATCTGAACCACCAGGACAGCGCGTTTCGAGATTTTCCCAGTTCGTCACTACGGTTAAACGTGGCCAACCCCTGGCAGCTGCAGCGGGTGGCCCAGTATATGCAGTCCACCATTGCCCAGGGAGAATTACAGTTAGACTGCGCCAGACTTTGTCAGCAGGTTTCTACCCAGCCTCTTATTCTCAGGCCATCCCTAACGGCGCGCGGGCTGACCAACGCCAGATTTGAAGAACAGATGGCTGGCCTGCTGGGCAGTATCACCTGCCAGGCCCAGCCCAGCGCCATAGCGCAGGCGATCAAAGCGCTCTGGGGCCGATTATTTAGTGCGCCGAGTTTACTCTATTGGCAGCGATCGCGGCTACCGATCAACGAGGTTCGATTTGCCGTGCTGGTGCAACCCCTGGCCGATGCGATCGCGGCAGGTCTGGCCATCGCTACCGATTCTCAGGTAGAGCTACAGGTGGTGCAGGGGTTAGGCCATAGCCTGGTAAGTGGTGACGCCATTCCCAGTCGCTATCGCTACCAGTCGGCAGAACTCCAGGCCCACCAGCCAGGGCATCAGTCCCTTATTTGGCAAAGCGCACATACCGCTGGGTTTACCCCTATCTCGACGGCCTCAGACCATAGCCTATCAGTTGAGGAAATCGCTCCGGAGGAGGCCATCCCAGAGCGAACTGATTTAGATGGACTAGCCATCGGCGGTTTAATCCCCCGTACCTTATCGCCTGCCGCTGTTCCCTCACTGACGCCCTCACAGCAAAGTCGTCTACGGGCAATGCTGGCGTTAGCCCAACAGCAGTTGGGCACGCCCGCACAGCTAGAGTGGCTATGGGGCCAAGATCAACCGGAAAATCCGGCCCAGTTTTGGATCACTCAAGCCTATCGATACGCCGCGATCGCCGACCCATATTCATCGCAGCCCGTAGCGCAGGCTCAAGAGCCTACCCTAGGCGTCAAGACTGATCAGACTGAGCTGGCCCGTGGCCTGGGGGTGGCACCGGGCGAAGCCGCTGCAGCGGCCATCGTGTTGACCACCACTGCGCCAGATGCCGCCATTGTCCCCCGTGGACGCATTATTGTTGCACCCATGATTTATCCCGACTGGCTAGCGCTGGTAAAACACAGCGCGGGGCTGATTTTGGAGCAAGGCAGTGTTGCTTCCCACGGCGCTATTCTGGCGCGAAATCTAGGAATTCCTGCGATCGCTGGCGTCAAGGGGGCTACCCAACGGTTGATTACCGGGCAGGTGTTGGCCATTGATGGCGATCGCGGTCTGATCCGCAGCGCTAGTCGGGCTCAGTTAGCCGCACCTCGGCTGAAGCGGCCGGCTCTCCCCCCGCTGCCTGCCGGAGAGCCCCGCTTCCCCT
>JBCDFX010000652.1:0-1535 GCA_039177155.1 Cyanobacteria bacterium P01_H01_bin.119 | reverse complement strand
TGGGAAGAGCCACTCGAAAATCCCAAAGAAATATCGTGACGCTTATCTGTATAACGGAAACGATAGGTGCAAGCGCCCCTGTGAGTTAATGATTGAGAACGAACCTTTAGAAGCTTTGCCAGTGGGAATTTTGAAATACATGGTGTGGGAGGTGAACACTCACACTAAAAACCAAATATGCCCTGATATACAAAAGCCTCCTGCGAGTATTGACTTTCAGGGAGCTTCAAAGGTTTAAGCGGGTGGGGGGAATCGAACCCCCATCATTAGCTTGGAAGGCTAAGGTTTTACCACTAAACTACACCCGCATATAGCAGCACAAAGAACAATTAGGACAAGGCTGCGAGTCAGATTGTTTCTGCGCTAACGACTCCAGCGAAACTGGATGTGGTAAGTAATCTAACTAGGGCCGAGGCGCGCTTTGGCATAGGATAGCGTAGCACAGAAACTTCCGGTAGCCTACGGGCTTGTTTCGGCTGTGGGGCTGGGTGGAATCCCCTCTAGGCGGATCAAAGATTCCATTACGGTTTTGACGATGGGAGCGGTTACGGTGCCGCCGTAGGCGTCGTCACCTTTTGGATCATCCACAATGGCGAGGACTACGTAGCGGGGCTGCTCCACCGGTAAGATGCCGACGAAGCTGGTGATACGCGATTGCGTGTAGTAGCCATTAAGCGCCTTTTGAGCCGTGCCCGTTTTGCCTGCAATTCGGTAGCCTGGAATTTGGGCTGCATCGCCGGTGCCCAATTGCACTACGTCTTCCATAGTTTTCAGCACCGCTTGGGTCGTCTGGGGAGAGAAGATGGTGGCTGCATCCGGACGTTCGGGCTGCCATACGGTCTTATTCTGCCCGTTGACCAACCCAGCAATCACGTGGGGCGTAATCAGTTTGCCGCCGTTGGCCAAGCTGCCGTGGAGTTGCATCATCTGTATTGGGGTCAGGGCAAATCCCTGCCCAAAGGATGTAGTTGCAGGCTCAATGCGGCTTCTGACAAACTGCGATCGCTCTTTGAGCTGGGCAATCGCTTCGGCGGGTAGGTCAATGCCCGTTGCCTGCCCTAGCCCCAGCTTGCCCAGCCAGTCAAAATAGTCCTGGGCCGGGAGTTTATCCATTAAATTGACCATGCCCACGTTGCTGGAATGCTGCAACATTTCGCTTAGCGTCAGCATGCCCCGCCCACCAGCCTGGGCGTAGTCGGCGTTTTTGATTGGCCACTTGCCAATGGTAATTTGGCCTGAATCGTAGACGGTTGTATCTGGGCTAGCTACGCCCGATTCGAGGGCGATCGCGATATTAATCGGTTTGAACGTTGAACCCGGTTCGTAGAGATCGCTAACGGCCCAATTCTTAAGCCAGTCTAAATCGGCTTCAAAATAGGCGTTGGGATCAAAAGACGGATCGGTAACTAGTGCCAGCAGTGCGCCGTCTGTGGCATCCATAACCATCACGGCGCCGCGCTCTGCGCCGTAATTTTGGATCTGCTGGCGGAGGCTGAGCTGAGCCACCCGCTGCAGTCGGCTATCAAGGGTAAGCT
>JBCDFX010000651.1:0-1536 GCA_039177155.1 Cyanobacteria bacterium P01_H01_bin.119 | reverse complement strand
TGATCAACCACGCGGGCAAGCTGCTTCATGCCGGTTTCAATCTCGGCGTCGGTTGCCGTTAGGCTCATCCGCAGGCACTGGTGCATATGGGGCCAGTTTTCCTTCATTCCGGGAAAGAATGGACTCCCCGGTACGGCGATTACATCGTACTGTTTCAGGGTTTGGTACAGCTCCCAGTCGCTCACCGGTAAATCTTTGAACCACAGCCAGGCAAAGATAGAGCCTTCACCCCGGTGCAAATACCAGGGCACGGCGTCGGGCATGGCCTGATCTAAGGTGGCCTCCAGCACGTCAAATTTATGCTGGTAGTGGGGGCGAATCACGTTGAGCGAAATATCTGCCAAAGCGCCAGAGGCGATCGCCCGGGCCGCGATCGCTTGGCCATAGCGAGAAGAGTGAATGCACAGGTTGGTCTGGAACGACTGTAGGGCTTGAATCACCTGTTCATCACCAATAGCAATACCGATCCGCTCTCCCGGCAGCCCGGCCTTAGAGAGGCTAATGCAGTGCACCATATTGGGCTCAAATAGGGGCGTCATTGCGGCATAGTTCAAGGCCGGAAAGGGTGGCGCATAGGCCGAATCTATCAGCACCGGCACGTTGTGGGGAGCAGCGAGGGCCGCAATTCGCCGCACTTCTTCGTCGCTTAGCACATTGCCCGTCGGGTTACAGGGGCGAGAAAAGAGAACAAAACCGGTATTTTCGGTAATTTCAAGCTGATTAAAATCAGGGCGATACTTAAAACGATGGGGCTGATCGCTGATATCAATGGCGGGTTTGTAGGCTTTTAGCGCTTCAGGTATCAGAGTAACGCCGCCGTAGCCGGTATAGTCCGGGCTCAGGGGCAGCACGATTTCCTTAAGCTGGCCGCTGCTGGTGTAGCCGCCCAGGGCATTGGCAGCATAAAAATACAGGGCCTGGCTGCCGGGAGTAATCAAAATATTGCGATCGCTGAGAGACAGGCCGTAGCGCTGGTTAAAATCAGTTAAAACTGCATCAATAAAAGGCCGATAGCCCTGACTAGAGCCGTAGCGACAGACCACTTCACCATACTCATCGCTGGCCAGCAAATCTGCTGTGCAGTCGCGCCAAAGCTGCTCTACCTCCGGCAAAATAACCGGGTTGCCCGCGCTCAAGTTAATAAACGATCGCCCCTCTCCTGCGCGGAGGGTTTCAATAATGTCTTTCATAATGGCCCGCACCCCGGTCAGGTGAGACATCTGATCGCCAAATTGAGTTAGAGCAGGGTTCATAGAGGCGGTAAAAGTGGTTTAGATATTCCCAACACTATAGCCTGGGTTCTATCAGATTTATACCTCGACCCTGCCCTAATCCCTGGCGTTTGCCCTAAAAAGCGTTAGTTTTTCAATCGGATGGCGTTTAGGTTCTTTTAGGCTTCTTTGGGATTTTCTCAAGATCAAAGCTGGAGAGCAGCTGGCCTACTGCAGGGTGGTTTTGGAGACCATGCGGGTGCGCTTGCGATCGCCCTCGCTTAGCTCTTCGCCGGATTGTAAACGGGTAGCGTTTTCTTGCAGC
>JBCDFX010000650.1:0-1537 GCA_039177155.1 Cyanobacteria bacterium P01_H01_bin.119 | reverse complement strand
CGGTTTCATAGCCCTGCTCCGGAATCGCTTTGGGAGCCAGACCGTCGCCCTGCAAATCCCAGCGCACCAGCTGACTGGAAATCCAGTTGGCAAAGCTCTGCCAAGGGTAAGGATCAAAGTCGATGCGATCGGGCACGCTGAGGGTATTGCCGTTACCATCGTCAAAATCGCCCGTTAGCACTGCTTCGACCACTTCCGTCGGCTGGTTGAGGAAAGCCCGCTCAGAGATAGCTGCAGCAATTTCCACCCGGTTGGCCGGATCGCTGGCATAACCAGCCGCTTCAATAATGGACTTGTTCAAGGCTCGGAAGGTATTCGGATTAGCGTTGATCCACTCGTCACTGGCGGCAAACGCACAGCAGGGATGCCCCGGCCACAAATCCTTCGTCAGCATATGAATAAAGCCAGCGCCCTCGTACACTGCTCGCTGATTAAAGGGATCGGGCATTAGATAGGCGTCGATGTCGCCCGCCACCAACTGAGCAATGCTGTCCGGCGGCGGCACGGGACGAATCTGTACGTCCACATCGGGATCAATGCCGCCAGTCGCCAGATAGTACCGTAACAGCAGATTGTGCATGGAATACGGGAAGGGCACGCCCATTGTGAAGCCCTTGAAGTCAGCCGGGCCGCTGACCTGGCCCTTGTATTTCTCCGCGACGGTGATGGCTTGACCGTTGATGTTTTCGATGCTGGCCAGCTTTACCCCAAAGGCGGCGGAGCCCAGACCCAAGGTCATCGCAATAGGCATGGGGGCCAGCATGTGATAAGCGTCGAGTTCACCGGCGATCGCTGAATCCCTCACCGCTCCCCAGCTGGGCATCTTCACCACTTCGGCATTAAAGCCATACTTTTCGTAAAAGCCCAGCGGCTCCGACATAATGATGGGCGTCGCGCAGGTGATGGGAATAAACCCAATTTGCAAATCAGTTTTCTCTAAGCCTTCAGTGGAAACGGGCTCCGCGCTGTCCTCCGTAGCGGCGGGTTGATCGTTGGGACTGGCACAGCTCGCCATTGTTACCAAAGCAGCCCCGACGGCCATGTTACGCAAAAACTCACGGCGGCTAGTGCCGCTACTGCGCACCGAATCGGCAAAAAAGCGGCCCGCTTGAGGACCAAAGGCGGCGGCAAAAGCATTCTCCAACCCACCCGCTTGCTTGCACAGTGCCAAAATCAGCTTTTCACGCTTGGGGTCACCGCGCCCCACCCGCTTAAGAAACAGCGTTTTCCGCAGTTCGTAGGCGTTTACGGAGTCTGCCACCCGCAACTGATTTTCCTTAACCAGGCCCATCTTGGCCAAATCGTCCATCAAATCAAGGGGATCTTGAGGCATGGTTTGCAGAAATTCCCAGTGAGCCATGCTGGGGTGCTGACCGCCACAGACGCCACAATCGGCTTGCAAATTAGACAATTTTCCGAACCCGTTTTCAGGCTTTTGCCAAGCCTGAAAGGTTTGTGCTGCAGAGGTTAAAGCCATAGGTGCCTACCGTTTAAAACTAACTACTAAAACCCGAGAAAACTGACTTGAAACTAGTTG
>JBCDFX010000649.1:0-1539 GCA_039177155.1 Cyanobacteria bacterium P01_H01_bin.119 | reverse complement strand
TGTGCCGCCAACGCCCCGGGCTCCGGACGCATCGTGATTGCCCACGGTAAACCCGTAGGGTATGCCCATATCCCGCAGCCTGGCCCCAACGTGTTGATCAAACCCGGCCCACATTTCCCGCATTCGCTGCTCGGTTAGGGTGAGGTCTTGGCCTGCCACCATATCGCCGCCGCACACCACCATATCGGGCTGCCAAAAGGGCAGCAGGGTGATGGCGGTATCGATTTCGGGGTCGTAGTCAATGGAGCCGTAGGGACCGTTGAGATCGCTTATTACCACGAGCCGAACGTCACCCCGGGGCGGATTGACCAGTGATTCGGGGCCAACGTTATCAACAATAGCTTGGGTCTCAGGGGGCAGTGGAGCGCTGGCAACTGGGATATCGGCGGGGGTATCAGCGGTTTCGGTTGGCGCGGCGGCAGCCGGCGGCTGGGCAGCACTGTCCGGCTGGGGTCCGGATTGAGTGCAGGCTAGGCTCAAGCTGAGAATTAAACCCAGGCAGGCGAGGGACAGGCGACGCCAGTTTAGTGTCAAAAGTTTAAAAGATTTCAACATGGAAATGGTCTGACTATCCAGGCAAGATGTTTAACCATAATCGAATAATCTTTAGACAACGCCGTTTTTATCAAAGTTATAGCAGCCATCGTTATAGCAGCCGTCGTTATAGCAGCCGTCAGTCTGGATAGGATGGGGCGGCGCGGCAGCTTGCGTTGACCGATTTGGGGCAAAGCAGGCTGGCCAAAGCTATACATAGCAGCCGAACGGACGATTGGGACGAGGCTGCGAGTCAGATTGCTTCTGCGCCACAGACTCCAGCGATACTGGGTGCGGCAAGCAATCTGACCAAGATCATATTTGTTGAGTCCAATAGCACGTTTGATTTCAATGCTAGATGTCCGTCAGTTTTTTCAAACGACTAACCCGGCCCGCACCCTTGATCCCAGGAGAGAGGGCGATCGCCAGCTTTATATCGACTTTTCTGAGGTGCGGGGAGAGCAGATTATTGCTGAAATTCGGGATCTAATTACGTTTTATGAACCTGAGAACCCCACCTGCACGTTGTTTACGGGGCATATTGGCTGTGGCAAGTCTACGGAGCTGCTGAAGCTGCGGGCGGAGCTGGAGGAGGACGGGTTCCATGTGGTGTACTTCGAGTCAACGGATGATTTGGAGATGGCCGATGTGGATATTGGCGATGTGCTGCTGGCAATCGCCCGTCGGATTAGCCAAAGTTTAGAGGGCATCAATATTGGTGAAGCGAAGGGGTTAAAGGGGATTTTGCAAGGGGGCGGCCCGCATTTTGATGACGGAAATTGAGCTGGAGGGGCAGGCCGAAATTATGGGCTTTGGGGCCTCGGCCAATAGCGAAGGTGAGTTTTCGGTGTCGGCGGGGATTGGCAAGATTACGGCGCGGGCAAAGAATGATGCGACGCTGCGCGATCGCCTCAATCAGTTTTTGGGGCCGCAGAAAAATCAGCTTTTGGAGGCGATTAATGATGAGTTGCTAAAGCCGGCGATCGCTCAGCTTCAGCAGCAGGG
>JBCDFX010000648.1:0-1562 GCA_039177155.1 Cyanobacteria bacterium P01_H01_bin.119 | reverse complement strand
GCGGCGGAACCGGCTAGCCAATCTTGGGCCAAATAGCGAGGGCGATGCAGGGGGTAATAATCGGCAAGAATCTGCTGGCGATGGTCAGCGCTGTCCTGTTTGAGCTTTTCGAGATAGTCGCTGGGGGCGACTTTCAGTTGGCGATCGCCGTAGTGATCCAAAAAAGCCCGCCGGGGGCACCGTTGATAGTGAAACAATAACTGAGTGGTTAACCACTGAAGCCCATTTTTATCTGAAGCGTTTACATCTGGGGCGTTTTGATTTGGAAACTGAGGATAGGTCACTAGCCGCAGTGGCGCTGGGTCATCTAACCCACCGTCAGAACGCCGGGGTTGAGGAAAACTAGCCGCCAACAGTGACTCGCCTCGTTGTGCTTAGCCCGGCTGACGCTCGTTTGACCAAAACGGTAAAGCTGATAAAGCGTACGCAGATGCCTTTAAAACCATCAAGCGCCCCGGCCAAACTGCCAGAGCGCTTAAGTATGGTAAAAACCGCAGGTGTATTCCGATGTTTATGACTGATGGGGCTTAATCCACTTATCCACAAGAACAGATTTGTAGGGGATTGATCCGCAGCGCATAAGCCCCCAAATCCCAATTTGGGACTCGGTTGGCAAAATCGACTCAAATTTTGGCTAGCGAATAAATAAACCACGCTGGGAACTAGAGTTCAGCACATCTGCTGGGGCAGCACCTGAGTTGACGGCATAACCGTTCGCAATCTGACTAAAGTTTTGAGTTCCTACGAACAGTTATACCGCATAACGGTAGACCCGCGCTGGATTCAGAAACGCTGTGTACGGCGATTAAACGACATAATCTGGTAGTGTTTTACTTTCACAACTGACGTCAGGGGTCACACATCGGAATGGCTATGGAGTCTTTGAAAGGTCGCGATTTGCTTAGCCTAGCCAATCTGAGTAGCAATGAAATCTACTCGATTTTGCAGCTTGCCGCCGATATGAAGGTCGATAAGGTGCAGGTTGCGGCACCCGCCAAAGTGCTGGGCCTACTGTTTCAAAAAGCCTCCACCCGCACGCGGGTTAGCTTCTCTGTTGCCATGTGCCAACTCGGCGGACAGGTGCTAGATCTAAATGCCAGCATGACCCAGGTGAGCCGAGGTGAACCGACGATTGATACGGCCCGCGTCCTAAGTCGCTATCTAGATGTGGTGGCCATTCGCACCTTTGCCCAAGCAGAAATTGAAGAATTTGCCAGCTATGCCGACATTCCGGTGATCAATGCCTTAACGGATTTAGAGCATCCCTGTCAAATTTTGGCGGACTTGCAGACCATTCAAGAAAATTTTGGCACCCTGTCAGGGCTGACCCTGACCTACCTAGGCGACGGCAATAATGTTGCGCACTCCCTGATGCTGGGCTGTGCCCTGGTGGGTATGAATATTTGCATTGCTGCCCCTGAGGGCTACGCCCCAAAATCTAGCATTCTGGAGCAGGCCCGAGAATTAGCGGGCGATCGCAGCAGCGTCAGCGTTACCACCGACCCGGTTACAGCCGTTGCCGATGCCCAGGTGCTCTACACCGATGTCTGGGCCAGCATGGG
>JBCDFX010000647.1:0-1565 GCA_039177155.1 Cyanobacteria bacterium P01_H01_bin.119 | reverse complement strand
TGGAGCGCGCAATCTGACCAAACCCTTGTCCTAATCGTCCCTTCGGCTTCCATATTGCAAAAATCGGCAATTTTGGCTATGCCCTTGTAAAATCAGTCAAGCATCACTACTAAGAGGGCTTTGGGGATTTCCCCAGAGCCTTTTTTGTGGCTTAAGTTATAGCTTTGGTCAGATTGCTTACCGCACCCAGTATCGCCGGAGTTGCTGGCATGGCAGCAATCTGTATAGCTTTGGTCAGATTGCGCGCTCCACCCAGTGCTGCTGGAGTCGTTGATACAGAAGCAATCTGACTCGCAGCCTTGTCCTAATCGTCTCTTCAGCTGCTGTAGGCTTGGTATCAGTCAATCAGGAGCAGTACTGTGGCCCAAGTTCGGCTCAATCAGGTAACCCGACGCTTTAAAGAAACGACCGCGATCGCGGATATTAGCTTTACGGTCAAAGACGGTGAGTTTTGGGCGATTGTGGGGCCTTCAGGCTGCGGTAAATCGACACTGCTGCGCATCGTAGCCGGTCTGGAAACCGCCACTGCTGGCGAAATCTATATCGGCGATCGCTGCGTCACCTCAGTGCCCGCCCGCCAGCGGGATGTGGCGATGGTGTTTCAAAACTATGCCCTCTATCCCCATATGAGCGTGGCGGAGAATATGGCCTTTGGCCTGCGGCTGCAGGGAATGCCAAAATCAGACCGCCGCGATCGCGTTAACCAGGTGGCTAAAGCCCTAAATATTGAACCGCTGCTAGAGCGCAAACCGGGCCAGCTCTCAGGGGGGCAGCAGCAGCGGGTTGCCCTAGGACGGGCGCTAGCGCGATCGCCCCAGGTCTTTTTGCTAGATGAACCACTCTCTAACTTAGACGCTCAGCTGCGAGATGAAATCCGGGGTGAACTTAAGCACCTTCATCAGCAGTTTGGCATTACAACACTCTACGTCACCCACGATCAGATCGAAGCGATGACGCTAGCCGACCAGATTGTGGTGCTCGATGGCGGCCACATACAGCAAATCGGCTCCCCCCAATTTATTTATCAGCATCCCAAAAACCAGATGGTAGCGACCTTTTTAGGCAGCCCGCCGATGAATATATTGGCCGCTCAGTTTAAGGCAGGGCAGCTTGCAGTAGGGGCACAGCCCTTTTCCTGCCCGGATGCGATCCGCCAGGCTGGGCTGATAGACGGGCAACCTGTACAGATCGGCATTCGGCCTGAGCACCTCCGTCTTTGCCCTAAGCCAGGGGTTGGGTTTCAGGTCAGCGTTGCAGTGGTAGAACCGCTGGGACGAGAACTGCTAGTGCGGACGGAACTGTTAGATAAGGGGAAATCATCAGATCCCAGGAGGCTAAATTGGATAGCGCCGATGGCGATGACAGTTGAAGCCGGCGATCGCTTGACGCTCACCGTTGATCCTGATGCACTCTTTTTATTTGAGGCTGATACGGGGAATCGGCTCTATCCTGGCCCCTTGGAGAATTAATTATCGGAGAATCAATTAATAGCTGGATTCGACCTGTAGCACCGTCATTGGTTCTAGTTTGTTCAGGCAGAGCTGACCAACTATCTTCTACAGTGA
>JBCDFX010000646.1:0-1643 GCA_039177155.1 Cyanobacteria bacterium P01_H01_bin.119 | reverse complement strand
GCCCGCAATGACGCCGGGATTGATGGCCGAGTCGATCACTAGATTCCAAAAGGGGGCAACGGCGGTTGACCAATCGGCAGTGCGAATGCTCTGAAAGCCAATATTGCGGGCGATCGCGCTATACTCAGGCAGAGAAATCACGTAGGGCAGATGGTACAGGTCGTAAATCAGTTTTAGATGGGCCTGTTCGTCTGCGGTTAAACCTCCTGCCAAAGTATTGGTGGGACGGTGGCACCAGGTTGCCATCAAAAAGATGCCCCCGGGCTGCAGCAACTGGTAACACTCCCGCAAAAACTGCTCTTTATCGGGCATATGCTCGCCGCTCTCCATCGACCAGATAAAGTCGAACTGGTTATCGTCGAAGGGGGTATCGAGGGCGTTGGCTACCTGAAACGTGGCCTGGGGCGATTTTTCAGGCTGATTGGGATCGAGGGAAAAGCCGGCCGATTGCGATCGCGCCGCCGCCCGTTTGGCCTGCACTGGGCTTAAGGTAATGCCAACGGCTTGAGCCGTGTACTTTTCGGCCAGATACAGGGTGCTGCCGCCAATGCCGCAGCCCACATCTAAAATCTGCTTGGCCTGGGTAACATCGCCCCAGGTCAAGACCGCCTCAATCAGGTCAATCTGGGCCTGACGCCGCTCTTTTTGATGGGTGCCCGTCGGGCCATAATAGCCGTGATGCATATGCTCTCCCCACACCTGCTCCCAAAGGCCAGAGGTGGCATCATAAAATTGCTGGATTTGTTGATAGAGGTTGGCAGATTCAGAAGCAGAAGTCATGGGGCGAGAAATAGCAGATTTAACCGTTGCTCCGATCGTAATGGGATTTGCTAAAAACGCGATCGCGCCATCGCTGCAATTTCTGCTGCCTTTCGAGGATCTGCGGTGTGGTAGCGTTTGACGTGGATAGATAGGGCTGGGAGTGGCGTGGGCCGATGACCGTTTCGCGAACAATTTGTTTGGGGTTTTTAACCCTAATTGCGGTGGGTACTGTGCTGCTGATGCTGCCGTTTTCTACTGTTGAGGCGGGCTGGAACCAGCCCCTGGTGGCCCTGTTTACCGCAACGTCCGCCGTGTGCGTAACGGGTCTAATTGTAGTGGATACGGGCAGCTATTTTTCGGGATTTGGGGAGCTGGTAATTCTGCTGCTGATTCAGCTGGGGGGGCTGGGCTATATGACCGCCACCACCTTTCTGCTGCTGGTGCTGGGACGGCGGCTCAGCCTGCGCGATCGCCTTGCCATTCAGCAGTCTATGGATAAGGCCGAACTCTCCAGCGCCAGAGGATTAGTCGTCTCGATTATTGTGACTACTCTGGTGTTTGAGCTAACGGGCATCATCTTAATGTTGCCCCAGTTTGCCGAGGACTTTGGCTCGCTATACAGCTTTTGGCTGGCGGTATTTCACAGCGTCAGCGCCTTTAATAATGCCGGATTTAGCCTGTTTGCCGACAGTATGGTGAGCTATGTGCGATCGCCCTTGATGATTGGGGCGGTATCGGGGCTGGTGATTTTTGGCGGTATTGGCTACCAGGTGATTATGGATGGGTTTCACTGGCTGCGCGATCGCCTCCGGGGACGCCGGGGGCGATCCCTATTTTCTCTGCATTTCAAAATTGTCGTTGCCATGACGGTGGCGCTGTTG
>JBCDFX010000645.1:0-1658 GCA_039177155.1 Cyanobacteria bacterium P01_H01_bin.119 | reverse complement strand
GCAACTATGCTCGTATTATCAACCGATATGTCCTAGCATCTCGCTACAATACACGTGTCTTAAAAAGACCCTGCGGCTGCCAGCGATGGTTCAAACTCCTGTAGAAAATACGGCACTATATCCCGACTCAGACGGTAAGCCAATGGCTGACAACACCCTCCAATATCGGTGGATTGTTCGCCTAGTTACCAACCTGAAACAACTTCTCCTGGGCCAAACTGCCCTAGTTGCGGGAGACTTGCTGTGGTATCCCGTTCAGGTGGATGCACCTCCCGTACCAGCCCAAGCTCCGGATGTGATAGTCGTTTTGGGTCGGCCCGGCGTCGATTCGCCAGGGGCGACGTTACACGAACGCAGCAGCTACAAACAGTGGGAAGAAGACAATGTTGCGCCTCAAGTTGTCTTTGAAATTCTCTCTCCCAGCAACAGCGCCCGAGAAATGCTGGCAAAGCAGTCTTTTTACGGTAAATACGGCGTTTTGGAAATGTTTTTCTACGATCCAGAATCCTACGACTTTTGGGGTTTGACTCGATCATCACCCGGTGAAGATTTCACGCCGATTATACCGATGGACTTTCCATGGCAGTCCCCTCTACTCGGCATTCGATTTGAAATGTTTGAAGACGGTCTGGCCATTTTTTATCCCAGCGGCGATCGCTTTAAAGATCCCAACGAGTTTATCGAGGAGCGCGATCGCGCCTTTGCTAAGCTGCGGGAACTTGGCTTTGATCCCGCAGATTTATAGCAGCCGTAGCGCGATCGTCTATTTACTCCACAGAAGTGCAACGGCCCGTAGGGCTGTAACAAGTAGGACTGTAACTAATTGTTGGCGGCAGTGGTCGCGATCGCCCATTTTTTGGCTGCCTGGGGCACGATAGAGGGGCTGATTGGCGACGCAAAATCATGACGACAAACGCAGCTTCTCCACCCAGCGGCATCCTGTGGGCAAAGGTTTGGGGATTAGCGGCGGTGCAGGGCGCTATCATCCTGACCTGGGTGATTTACAACCTGTATCTGGTGACGTTGCTGACCGGATTGGGCTTTCCAGAACCCCTGGCGGTCACACTGCTGGTGATTGAAAATATCCTGGCGGCGGTGATGGAGCCGCTGATGGGCAGTTTGTCCGATCGCGTTCAGCACTGGATGGGCAGTCAGTTTCCGCTGATTGCATTGGGGATTGTGCTGTCATCAGGGTGCTTTATTGCCATTCCGGCAGTGGCGATTTTTGGGGCCGGGGCGCGGTGGTTGCTGCCAACGATGCTGGTGGCTTGGGCACTGGCAATGACCCTGTTTCGAGCCCCCGCTCTGTCGCTGCTGGGCCGCTACGCCTTTCAAACTCAGCTGCCTCAGGCGGCCAGTATTTTGACGCTGGTGGGCGGCATTGCCGGAGCGGTGGGGCCCATGGCAAACCGCTGGATTTTAAGTTTGGGGCCGGGGCTAACCTTTGCCATTGGCTCCTTTGTGCTGATTGGGGCAGCCTTTGCGCTCCGCAGCGCCAATCCGACGGCGGGCTTTACCCCCAAAGACTCTGGAGATCCCGCTTCTGCTTCTCCGGTGTCTTGGCTCGCGCTGGGCTTTATCTTTGGGACGGGCTTTGGAGTCGCGCTGGGATTTCGCTGTTTGATGACCGGCTTTCCGGCGCTGGTGACGGCGCAACT
>JBCDFX010000644.1:0-1711 GCA_039177155.1 Cyanobacteria bacterium P01_H01_bin.119 | reverse complement strand
GGCTGCACTGCTGGCCCAAGTTACTGGCCGGATGGCTCCTGAAATCGCGGCCCAGGTAGCCAAGGAGATTGCTGAAGGCTAAAGTAGCGGCTTACTCAGTCCCTGATGTACGCCAAACTTCGCTGAGCTGTCAGACGGCAGATGCTTTATCCAAATAGTGGGATATCCAGGCTGTGGCCCGGTCCAGTGCTTAAAGCTAAAATCCCAGCCCGCTCCGTTGACATCAATCCGGTACTCAGACGAAAAGTTCATATCTTCCCAGTCAAAGAACAGTGGCATGCCGTTCTCGACACACCATTGGTTAATCGTCTTGAGGGTTGCGATCGCAGTCCTAATCATCGCAGCGCCTCCTTGAGATCGTCAATCTCCTCGGCTGTAACTTTGCCGTCTCGAACGGCAGCGACCAGTTGCTTGGCGACGTTGCCGTAGCGCGTGCTGATAAACCGGGTCATCAGGAATGTGATCATAGAGGCAACAGCGGCGTCACCAAAGAAGCGGTAGGCTGTATCAAGAGCTGAGTCGGGGGTCATAATCTAGAGAGGGGAGAGTCACCCCAGTTATAGCATGGGGAAACAGCGGTTCAAATGGAGCATTGTTAGTACATGGCAAGCGTATCCGTAGAAATCACAGACAGCGACGTCAACCGAGCGCTAACCCGAGCCAGTGAACGAGTGGGCAACCTTCAGCCCGCCCTAGAAGACTTTGGCGAATACATGCTCTTGCAAACTCGAAAGTATTTTGATAGCGAGGTTGCTCCAGGGGGGCGGCCGTGGGCTGATATCTCTCCAGCCTGGAAAAAGCAAAAACGAAAAGAGGGGCGCGATCGCGGCATCGGGAAATATACCTTGGCTATGCGCGATGGGATCACCTACGTGGCCAGGCCGCGATCGCTGGTCATCGGCAGCAACCGCCCGTACGCTGCACGATTTCAGTTTGGCAGCAAGGACGGAAAACAAGAAGCCCGCCCATTCCTGGGACTAACCCCAGAGGACAGGCAGGAGCTGATTGATACACTGCGGGATTACGTGGCTAATGACTAGAAAGAGGCCGCCATTAGCTCAGCGGCGGGAGTCAGAGGCCATCTGTTTTGTTCCCTATCAGGTTTTTACCTTAGTGGGTCAAGGTTATCTCTGCATTCACGGCGGGAGACCATCTCGCCGGTGGCTCTGGTTGCCTAAATATAAATTTCTATTGGTCTTCGGCTGCCGCCAGCTGCTCAGCGGTCTGTTTAAATGTTTTTTCGCCTACGAGTAAGGTGTCAACAAGGCAAGCGCATAAATCGGTAAGAGAGGTGTGGGCCAGTACGCCTCCGGCAATGTCAGCTTGGTAGCCAACTACCTTGTCGCCCACTTCAACTTCGCGAACGTTAAAACTAGCAAAGATGCGTTGAGCAGCGCCTAATTTTATAGTGTTCTTCTGCCAAACCATAACCTACCTCCAGTAATCCAAAACTAAATGTGCGGCATCGCTAATGCACCCGCACGCAAATACAAACCAGACAACATCGGTGTGGCCCGCCGCCGGTAGCCACCAGAGAATTGGCCATAGCCCATAAATTAATCGAGTCGCCGTTCCCAAAATAAGGCAGTGGCTTAAACCTCTGTGCTTAAAGGCCATGCCGTAGGGCACCCAGTAGGCACCCAGCGCTCCCCAGCGGCGCTTAGCATTGCACCCATGCCTGTTCTCGGCAAGGTCCAGGTCTGGACTCAGG
>JBCDFX010000643.1:0-1713 GCA_039177155.1 Cyanobacteria bacterium P01_H01_bin.119 | reverse complement strand
GTGCTGATAGGGGTTTTGGTTACCGCCACATTCACCGCTGCCATCAAGCACACCATACCCACCGTGGGATGAATTTGGGGCACCGCGATCGCGATCGCTAACCCTACATTTGCGCCGATGAAAAAAAGCGGAAAAATAAATCCTCCCAGAAAGCCAGAATGCAGCGTAAAGCTAATTGCAAACATCTTGGCGACCGCAATCATCAGTAATGCCGTGGTTCCCAATAGCGCCCCTGTTTCAATAACTGTGTGAATTTGCTCTTCGCTAAAAAAGAGCGTTTGGGGAAAGGCAAAGGCAATTAAGCCAATGGACAAACCGCCCAAGGTCGCCAACACAATGCGGTGGTCTTCCAGAGGGGCGAGCATATAGCCCACCAAGCGAAAGACATAAATAAACATCACGGCGACACCGGCCCCAACAATACCCAGCAGCAGCCCTTCAAATAGGTTGACGGGCGTAAGCGCCGGAATCGATTCAAAATGATAAAAACCGCCGATGGTGATTCCGGTGCTAATTCTAAAAACAGCAAAGGATAGAATGGCAGAAATCACCGCTGGGGCGACTGCTTCGTAGTATTCCAAACTGCGACGATGGGGAATTTCTAGGGCAAAAATTGCAGCGCCAATCGGCGCACCAAAGAAGGCTCCCAGAGCCGCGCTCATGCCGCAAAAGGTCAATACCCGAACCATAGATGGCTGGAGCTTGAGGCGATCGCCCAGCCAACTACCAAAGCTGCCGTTGACCTGTACCAGCGGGGCTTCTGGCCCGGCACTGCCCCCTGAGGTAATCGCCACGAGAGAAGCAATCACCATGGCTGGCGTCTTGCGAATATCAATTTTGCCGGGGCTGTGGATTTTATCGACAACCTGGGCCATTTCTCCCGGTAAGCCCATAAAATACAGCACCAGTCCAACGCAGAAGCCGCCAACCGTTGTGGCAATCCAGACATAGCTGCCGTCAGGAAGCCAGTGGGGTAAATAGGGCACAATTCGCTCTGGCAGCGTATGCCAAACGCCGTGCATCAGGGTTTCTAATACAAAGTAGTAAACTGTGGCAACCAGACCACCCGTTATGCCGATGGCGGCAGCGCAGAAAACAAGCTGGGTATAGGTAAACGGCGGGCGATCGCTAGGCAGGGTCTTCTCTGCATTGTCCCCACCAGGCAAGGCAGATACCTCTGGAGCTTGGGTCGCAGGCGGACTCAAATCGACAGCATCAGCAAAATCAGGCTGGGAAGTCATGGCAATTTGCGGCTGGGGACTGTCACACCCTAACCAACCCTAAATCGCCCGTTGGTACCTTGCGCTACACTCCAGACCCGGCATAGCTTTGAGCGCATCATCGCCATGTAAAAACCGCATAGATGCCTGCTACGTCTAGGTTTCATCCCAACGGAAGCGGTAGAAAAAGTAATCGTCTTGGAAGGGCTGCTCATCGACAACGTGATGAATCCAGTTTTCGTCCATCAGTCGCTTGCCGACCTGCACTGCCTGTTCCCGCGACGTATTGAAATGATTCGCTAGCCAGTCCACCGCTTCTGCGCCGACAAAACACTGAGGATAGGTCTTTAGATGAAACTGTCGGTCTTTAATTTGAATACCACCGATATCACGCATAGCGGCAACAAGCTGCTTAAGATCGAGCGCATCAATAGCGTCAACTTTTTGGGCCTGTTTTTCGTGGCACCAGAGAGTAATCGTATCGCCATCTTCC
>JBCDFX010000642.1:0-1751 GCA_039177155.1 Cyanobacteria bacterium P01_H01_bin.119 | reverse complement strand
CGGTTTCGGCAGGGGGCACATCATGAACGTCACAGCTCAACTCACCCTGCGCCAGGGGCTAGAGCGCTACTACGCCGCCAATCCTGAATTTGTGCGCGAGCAGGATCTCCATGTGGGCTGGGTACGGGTGCCCTGGCAAGATCTCCAGCGCCACGACATTATGCATGTGGTCACGGGCTACAGCACGGCGTTAGCCGACGAAATGCGGCTGATTGGCTTTTTGCTTACGGCCCTGACCTGGCGGCGTCCCTGGACCTATTACGTGCAAAGTATCGGCGTGTTTTTGGAAATTTTTTGGCGATCGCTGTGGCGCCAGGGGGTGAACAACTGGGCCATTCGACAAAGTCCCCTAACGATTGTGCGCTGCTACCTAGCCGGCATTCGCCAAGGCTTTAGAGTGCATCGTCGCATTAATGCCTATATCGATGCTGAAACCGTAATGGATCAATCTTTGAATAGTTTGCGCCAGCGCTACGGCATCGCCAACGCCGGCGCTTGGGATTAAAAATTTACAGCAATCGGCCAAAGAATAATGTTTGAAACGCAACCTCCTTTGCCCCATCGCTGGCGGCTAGATGGCAACTATCTAATGGGCATCACTAGCGATCGCTGGTGGTCACTGCTGCGGCAAAACCAGTTCCATGTGGCCCCGGCTTACTGGCACCGGGCGATCATGATTTCCTTGACGAGCGCTTTAAGCAGCGCCCTAAGCGCTCTAGAATCTTGGCGCTACGGCAGCGCGGTTGAAGCCACTGAAGTTGAAACAGACCCGACCTTTATTTTGGGACACTGGCGCAGCGGCACAACCCTTCTGCACGAATTGCTGAGCCTAGATGCAGAGCGCTGGGCTTGCCCGGCAACTTTTGATGTTATGAGCCCCCAAACCTTTTTGTTGATCACCAGCCCACTCTTTCGCGCAGGGATGAGACCCCTCGTCCCCCGCCGCCGCCCGATGGATGATATGCAGCTTGGGGTCGGCTCTCCCCAAGAAGATGAGTTTGCGATCGCTCTATTGAGCCAACAGTCTTACTACTGCGCCCTGGCCTTTCCCGAAGCCGAGCAGCACTACGAACGCTATCTGACCCTGCAAGATTTAACCCCGGCGGAACTCAATCGCTGGCGTACCACCTTTATCTACTTTCTTAAAAAACTCACCCTGAAGTATGGCCGTCCCCTGCTGCTCAAATCACCCACCCATACCGCTCGCATTAAGCTGCTATTGCAGCTATTTCCCAACGCAAAATTTATCCATATTCACCGCCATCCCGAAGCAGTATTTCAGTCTATGGCCCACTATTTCAATACGGCAGGCTGGCTCACCTGTGTGCAGAAACAAAATTTAGACATCCTAACCGAATCGATTTTGCGGCGCTACACCATGCTCTACGATGCCTACTTTGAGCAGCGCAGTTTGATTCCACCCGGACAGTTTTATGAGCTGAGCTTTTCGGCCTTACAAGAGGACGCGATCGCCCAAATTCAATCGATTTATCAGGCGCTAAACTGGCCCTATTCTCCAGCCTTTGATGCCAAAATGCGGCAATATCTCCAGGCCCGCGACGGATACCGCAAAAACACCTTTTCCGCCCTAGATCCCACTACCCACGAGCAGATTCAGCAGCGGTGGCAGCGCGCTTTTAAGACATGGGGTTACAAACCGAGCGGCCAGTGTGGCAGTCAGCCAGCGGAGGCCCAGAGCCGATGAGACGCATAAAGTGGCTAACCCTATTTTGCTCGGCCTGTGTGTTAAT
>JBCDFX010000641.1:0-1759 GCA_039177155.1 Cyanobacteria bacterium P01_H01_bin.119 | reverse complement strand
TCTGTTTATGGATCAGCCTGCGGCAGCACTGATTGCCGCTGCTGTCGCCGGGGGGGCGCTGGGATTTTTGCGCTACAACTTCAACCCGGCACAGATTTTTATGGGAGATGGCGGAGCCTATTTTATGGGATTTACCCTGGCCGGGGTTGGGGTAATTGGGCTGGTGAAAAGCGTTACCACGGCGGCGGTGTTTTTGCCGTATATCATTTTGGCAGTGCCGCTGCTAGATATGTCAGCGGTGATTTTTGATCGGATGCGCTGCGGGCTGTCGCCCTTTAATGCAGATAAGCGTCATCTTCACCACCGTTTACTAAAGGCAGGGCTATCCCATCGGCTGACAGTGCTAGTGATTTATGCACTAACTCTGTGGGTGGGTAGCCTGGCGCTGGCGTTTGCAAGAGTTCCTAGCGGTGTGGCCTATGCGCTGGGCGCAACCGGATTGTTAACCTATATGGCATGGCGCGTGCGCCGGTTGGCCCGCCTGTCTCGTCAGTAACTAGTGTTTCCCTAGTGACCAGATTTCAGCAAACCCCACCGTCGATTAGGCTTATTGAAAGGTCGATAAGCGTGCCAGTTGAGCATAATCATCGAAGATTAGGGGCTTTTAATGATGCCTGATGCTAGGCCCGATGCCGATGATGCCCGTGGCGATGCACCCTGCCGCTGTGGCTGGGTTGGGCAAACGCCTATTTATATCAGCTATCACGATCAAGAGTGGGGGGTTCCTGTTTGGGACGATCAAAAGCTGTTTGAGCATTTGCTGCTGGACGGCTTTCAGGCGGGACTAAGCTGGATCACTATTTTGAAAAAACGAGACGGCTATCGAGCCGCGCTGGACGGATTTGACCCATTGGTGATGGCAAACTATGGCGAAGGGAAGCTGGCTGAGCTAATGCAGAATGCCGGAATTGTTCGCAATCGCCTCAAGCTTGAGGCGGCGGTTCAGAATGCCCGGGCCTATTTGGAATTGCAGTCGGCTGAGGGTAGCTTTTCCCAGTATCTATGGGCATTCGTTGACGGAGCGCCGCTGCAGAATACTTGGCGATCGCTGGCAGAGGTACCCACCGAGACGGCGGCTTCTCGCGCCATGAGTCGAGACTTAAAGAAAAGGGGATTCAAATTTGTGGGGCCCACCATTTGCTATGCCTTTATGCAGGCGTCGGGTTTGGTGAATGATCATACGACGGACTGTTTTCGCCATGCTGAGCTGCAGCAGGCAAGCAGAGGATAATTTAAGGATAAGTCAACCGCTATGGCAAGACGGCTAGATTCTGTGCGAATTGTCTTGGTGGAGCCTGCTGGCGGGCTAAATGTCGGCGCGATCGCTCGGGTGATGGCCAATATGGGGCTGTCCCAACTGGTGCTGGTCAATCCACAGTGCGATCCGCTGGGAGATGACGCGCTGCTAATGGCGGTGCACGCCGATGGGCTGCTGCGGCAGGCTCGCCAAGTTGACGATTTGCCCACGGCCCTGGCGGGATGTCAGCGGGCGATCGCGACCACCGCTCGCACCCGGGCCGAGATGACCCTGGAGTCTCCGGAAGCGGCTTTACCCTGGCTAATCGACCAGGTGGAAAACACTCCGGTAGAAACGGCGCTGATTTTTGGGCCAGAGTCCCGGGGGCTCAGCAACAGCGAGCTAAACTACGCCCAGCGGTATGTGATGATTTCTTCTGATTCAACCTATCCGTCCCTAAATTTGGCCCAGGCGGTGGCAGTCTGTAGCTATGTGCTGCGCCGCAGCGCCCTGTCATCGATG
>JBCDFX010000640.1:0-1765 GCA_039177155.1 Cyanobacteria bacterium P01_H01_bin.119 | reverse complement strand
TACCGCCTTTGAAGAACATCTGATCAAACAGGCCAAGCCGGGGGATGTTGTTGCGTTTCATTTTTCGGGTCACGGGTCGCGAGTGGTTGATCCAGACAATGATCATCCCGATGGCCTTAACAGCACTTTGGTGCCCTCTGACGGGCAGTTTCCGCCCGACTTTCCTCGCAAAGGCGGCGATGTAAACGATATTTCGGGCCATACGCTGTTTCTGCTAATGTCTGCGCTACAGACTGAGAACGTCACGCTGGTGCTCGATAGCTGCCACTCTGGCGGCGGCACCCGAGGCAACCTGCAGGTGCGATCGCGGGCTGGGGGGCCTCAGCTCTTGATGAGCGAGGCAGAGCTGGTCTACCAGGAGCAGTGGCTCTCTAAGCTAGGGTTACCTCAAGCAGACTTTATTCAACAGCGGCGAAAGGGCATTGCTCGGGGCGTTGCGATCGCCTCAGCCAAGCGCGATCAATTTGCCGCAGACTATCCCTTTGGAGACTTTTTTGCAGGGGCCTTTACCTATACCCTGACCCAGTATCTCTGGCAGCAGCCCATCGACGAACCCTTTAGCAGCGCCATTCCCAATGTGGCCCGGGCCACGACCCAAATCTACAGCGGTCAGGAGCCTCAAATTGAGGTGCAGCCCGATCGCAGCCACGGTGCTCAGCCCGTTTACTTTATTTCTAAGCCAACCCCTCCTGCCGAAGCGGTGATTACCAATGTCAGCGGCAGCCAAGCTGAGGTTTGGCTAGGCGGCGTTGATCCTCGCAGCCTAGACGCCTTTCAGCGAGATGCCATTTTGACGGCGGTTAATGCCCAGGGCGAGTCCCAGGGGTTAATTAAGCTGCTCTCCCGCCAGGGGCTTTCTGGACGGGGGGAACTGCTTCAGCCCATTGAGTCTGGCTCCCTACTGCAGGAGCAAACCCGCGCTATTCCTCAAGAAGCAAGCCTGAAAATTGGCCTGTCGGACACTTTGGGCAATCAAACGGACGCGGCTCGTCAGGCATTGGGGGGGGGCTCAACCGAATTGAGCCGTTGGCTTTGGGGCAGCAGGAAGTTCACTATATTTTGGGCCGCTTTACTCCGGAGCAGCCCATTGTGGTGCCCGGCGGGACGGCAACTCCAGCAAATAACAGTCTGGGCTTGTTTAGCCAGGGGTTAGAGGTGATTCCGGGCTCTTTTGGCGTTGCCAATGAATCGGCCTCCGATGCGGTGACTCGGCTTCAGGCTAAGCTGCGATCGCTGCTGGCTGCTCGCTTAGTCAAACTTGCGCTAAATCCCAGTTCCTCCCGCTTAAATCTGGGCGTCACTATGACCCCGGTGGGCCAAAGCCAAATTGTTGCCAGCAGCTTTACGGTGCGAGGCACAAGCAGCACGGCAGCGCCGCCACCGCCTCGTCCGGGGGTGCGCCAGCTTTCGACAGGGACCGCCATTGAGTTTCAAATTGAAAACCAAGAATCGAGAGACTTACACCTCAGCATTCTTGTGATTGACGCCGGTGGGGATATGGCGGTGATTTTCCCCAATCAGTGGACGGCCACTGGCGATGCCACGCTGCTGGAGGCCGGGGAGCGGCTGCAGCTTCCTGATCCGAATCGCGACGATTTTCAACTGGTTACCCAGGAGCCAAAGGGAACCACAGAGGTTTTGGTGGTTGCAAGCACTCAGCCATTAGATGCAGCCCTGCGATCGTTGCAAAGTTTAGCGGCTGAGGCAAACCAAACTCGCGGTCCGGTTGGTTTAAGTCAACCCGATCAGGTGGTGGATAATTTAC
>JBCDFX010000639.1:0-1786 GCA_039177155.1 Cyanobacteria bacterium P01_H01_bin.119 | reverse complement strand
GCTCATCAGCCCCTGGATATTGCGCTCGGTGTGCTGCAGTGCGTAGCCTTCCAAAGCCCCACTAATGGCAAAGATTAAAATTAGTACCGCGCCATCGACGATCAGGTAGTATTCTTGCCGCCATAGCCCCAAACTGGCAGCGCCCAAAGCCGCCACGATCATCAGCAAATCAACATCCAGCTCTTTCTCGTGTAGCAGCGTTTTGAGCCCGTCACGGGCACTGTCGAACCCGCCAATGACGTAAGCTGCCGTCAGGATCAAAATGCCCTCTCCCTGCCAGCCAAAATTTAGGAATTGCCAGCCCAGCAATACCAAGATGGCGCAGGCGATCGCCGCGACGGCCTCGGGATGGTGTTTGAATAAATCCTTAAATAAAGTCGGGAGACGGGGAGATGCAGGGGCTTTGGCAACCATAGTCTGATTGGTTTAATAGCAACTATTTGCCAGCCTAAACCTTGACATTGGTGTCAATGTCAAGGTTGCCATAGACTAAAAGAATGAAGACAGACCATCTGACGATTAAAGAACTGACGGATACCGTGGGTAGTGGCGTTACCCCTCGTATGGTGCGGCATTACCATACCCTTGGCTTACTGCCTCAACCCCAGCGGTCTGAAGGAAACTACCGGCTGTATACCCAGCCGGATGTGCAACGGCTGCGGCGGATCATGGCACTAAAGCAGCAGGGGTTTCAGTTGTCTCACATTCGCCAGCTTTTAGACAGCCACCCTGAAGCTACTCTGGATGCGACTTTGATCATTCAGCTGCAGCAGCAATACCATACGGTCTTACAGCAGATAACTCAGCTCCGCCAAACAGCAGCGGCGCTAGAAAGCCTGTTAGGGCGCGATCGCAACTGTCAGATCGCCCAGGCTGCAGCGCTATCGCAACTGAAGCAATTGGATGTCAATGCCCAAGCCGGATTGGGACAACTGGATCAGATCTGGAGCCATTTCGATACCGAAGTTACGACCCACCCGGAGCAATTTCAGGAGTCGTTGAAGCGGTTACTGCCCGACTTATCTCACTATTCTGAAATTACGGTTCACCTGTTGCATCAATTAGTGTTGGCCTGCGGCGATGTCAGCCTGGTTAGTTTTGTGCGCTTCGGTCACGGGGCCGTCGCCGCTGCCCGCAGCGCCCTCAAAGCAGGCTGTTCTGTTGTCGTGGATGTCCCCGCTGTTGCTACCACGCTGGATCACACGCGGCTAGCCCATCTGGGAAGTCCGATTACAACGCTGATTGATGACCCCCACATTACTGGAGCCGATGATGCCGAGCAAGCATTTTGGCGAGATACTCTCTGGCAGCAACGATTGCAGGAGGCTCCGGCAGGCTGTGTTCTGGTCGTGGGTTATGCGCCTTCAGTCTTGCTTACTGCCTGCCAATGGATTGACCAGGGAAAGCTTCAGCCAGCTCTCGTGATTGGGATGCCGATTGGCTTTAGTCATGCCCCTGCAGCCAAGCGCCAGTTGATGGGGCTGCCAGTGCCCTACATCACCATTCAAGGTAGTTTGGGGGGCGGTCTCTTAGCGGCAGTTGCCCTAAATGCGCTAGTGGAAGCCCTGATCAAAAAACCTGATTGCCACTGCTACCTCACACGTCCTTAGATAACGCTTTTCAGCTATCCCACACATTAGGGCACTACCACGTTTTGATTGTGCAGATCTGCTTGAATATTTGACCCGTAGGCTTGTTGAATATTTTCCATCGTCATCACGGCCTGCGGCGTATCGTCAGCTAGCAGGCGGCGATTGAGTAACAGCAGGCGATCATAGCGATTGAG
>JBCDFX010000638.1:0-1796 GCA_039177155.1 Cyanobacteria bacterium P01_H01_bin.119 | reverse complement strand
GATCGCCCAGCGCAACCCCGATCCAGACACCCCCGAAGCGCCAGAAAGTTTGCAAGTGCGGGTTCATCCAACCCTGGTGCCTCTAGATCATCCACTGGCAACAGTCAACGACGTGTTCAACGCCATCCTGATAGAAGGGGAGCCCCTGGGTCAGGTGATGTTCTATGGTCCCGGTGCGGGTCAAGGCGCAACTGCCAGCGCCGTGGTTTCCGATATTGTCAGCATTGTGGCCGCGCTCAAAGCCAAATCAGTACAGCCCAAAATCCCAGCCAATCTCCATCCTTTAATGGCCTGCCCCCACCAGCACTACTGCACCATCAGCCCGATGTCAGAGCTAATTAGCCGGTTTTATGTTCGCATCATTGCCAAAGATGTACCGGGAGTGATCGGCAAGCTGGGCACCTGCTTTGGCCGCTACGACGTCAGCCTGGAGTCAGTGGTACAGATTGATCGACAGCATCCTGTGGCCGAAATTGTAGCCGTCACCCACGAAGTACGGGAAGGCAATTTTCAAAGCGCCTTGGAAGAAATCCGTACCTCTCCAGAAATTGATAGCCTACCCAGCCTGCTGCGCGCGCTTTAGTTGCCAATCGCTACCATATAACTTGTTGAGACCTTTTCTCCAATCGTCATCCACTATGGCGTCTGAGTCCTTTTCCCGTCGAGCTAGGATTATTGCAGCAGCGGCGGGCATTGGGCTGGGGCTGTCTGTCACTGCCACTATATTGACCTATCGCTGGGAAATCTCTCGGCAGCAAAGTCAGTTTCAGCAGCAGATTGAAAATTTAACCACTGCCCTGCAGCGCAGTCTCAACCGATATACCAGCGTCCTGCTGTTTTTGGGCGATTACTACACCGTCAATCAGGGCAAAATTGAACGGCAAGACTTTGACGAATTTGCGGCGCGATCGCTGGTGGACTATCCCGGTATTCAGGCGCTGGAATGGGCGCCGCTGGTTAAGCTCAGCGATCGCACCGCCTATGAGCAGTCAATTCAGGCTCAGGGGCACAGCGCCTTTCAAATTACTGAACTGGGCTCCAACAGTCGCTTAGTGCGGGCCAGGGATCGCCCTTTTTATGTTCCGGTCACCTACATTGCTCCATTTATAGGCAATGAAGACGCCTTTGGCTTCGATATCAACTCCAGTCCGGCTCGGGTCGCTGCTATTGAGCCTGCCCGCGATAGCGGTGAGATTCAAGCCACAGGGCGTATTCGTCTGGTTCAAGAGAAGCGTAACCAGTACGGCTTTTTGATGCTGCTGCCTCGCTACCAAACCTCCACACTGCCTGACTCGGTGGCGGCCCGGCGATCGCAGTTTGATGGGGTACTGATAGGGGTATTTCGCCTGTCAGATGTGGTAGAAGAGGCCCTACAGGGTCTAAGCTTCGACATTGACTTTGAACTCTACGATCAAGCCGCTAAAGCGGAAGAGTCTTATCTTGGCTCCTACGATGCCGCTGCCGGATCGGTTGTTGTCATCAGCGATCGCCGTACAGCTCCTCCCGCTGAGCAAACCCACCTGTGCCCCGGCCCCACTAGCTGTAGCCGTACGCTCACTCTAGGACAGCGGCAGTGGCAAGGGATATTTTCACCCGCCGCCGACTACGGACTCAGTCCCCCCTACGCCACCTGGGCCATGTTATTTACCGGACTGTCGCTTACCGGCAGTCTGGTTTGGATCTTGTTCAATTTGCAGCGAGAAAGCGACCGCAAGCTGCGCTTTTTTTCCATGGCGTCCCACGAGCTGCGAACCCCGCTCAGCACAATCTCGCTATCGGCTGAATCCCTCCAAGTC
>JBCDFX010000637.1:0-1801 GCA_039177155.1 Cyanobacteria bacterium P01_H01_bin.119 | reverse complement strand
GCTGGCGTGGTCCCCCGGCTGCAGCACATCACAGGACGCCTTGCACAGCAGCGCCCCAATGGGAATGCCGCCGCCCAGTCCTTTGGCTGAGGTCAATACATCCGGCTCAATGCCCAAATTTTCGTGTCCCCAGTAGGTGCCCGTGCGGCCCATCCCCGCCTGCACTTCATCCAAAATCAGCAAAATACCCTTTTCGTCGCAAATCTCCCGAACGCGCTGGAAGTAGGCTTGATCGCCAGGACGCACGCCCCCTTCTCCCTGGAGGGGCTCTAGCAGAATGGCCGCCAGTCGGCGTTGCTCACCGCCGTCAATCTCGGCGACTGCCGCTTCTAACGCAGCGGTGTCGTTGTAGGGGACGTAATGAAAGCCCGGAACCAGGGGGCTAAAATTCTTTTGATACTTGGGCTGCCCTGTAGCGGTTACCGTGGCTAGGGTGCGTCCGTGAAAGCTGGCCTTGGCGGTGATAATGGCCGGATCGGTAATGCCAAGCCGGGTTGCGGCATACTTGCGGGCTAGCTTGATGGCTCCTTCGTTGGCCTCTGCCCCGGAGTTGCAGAAAAAGACCCGATCGGCGCAGGAGTGATTGACCAGCCACTGAGCAAGCTGCCCCTGCTCTGGAATGTAGTACAGGTTGGAGACATGGTGCAGCTTTTGGATTTGTTGAGTCACTGCATCGACCATGGCAGGATGGCCGTGGCCTAGGGTACAGGTGGCAATGCCCGCCACAAAATCCAGATAAATTCGGCCTTTGGTATCCCAAACTTTGCAGCCCTTGCCGCGATCGAGAGCAATAGGAAAGCGACCGTAGGTGGTCATTACCGCCTGATCGAAGCTTGTTTGTTCAAATTCGCTGCTGGTGTGGGTCGGCGTAGTCAGCGCTTTGAGGGAATTCCGCACAAGGGTAGAAAAACTCACGGGCGATCAATCCTTTCTGTTAACAAGGTCAGCAATAAGCTAAAGCTAGCTGGATAAAACGTAACCGTCCCATACATATCGCTAGCTGAGCAGAGTCGAAGCTACAACCCAGCCAAAGCGTCCCTATTCCCGCCGGGAAGGCTTCGCCAACGACTTTGCTCAGGGGACGCTTACGATAAAACTAATTGAATCACTCGAACGCGGCGCACTCAAGCTGTTCAAAGGACGAAGATTTGGGGCCAAATGCCCAATCACTTAAACGAGAATAACGAAAACTCCAAAGGAATGCTATCCGTAGAGCATGCATGGCAACGTTAATCACCGCGGTACTGCCCATTGCGATTGTGGCCGCTGTGGGCGTTATGGTTGGCCGCGCCTTCGAGATCGATCAAACCACTCTGGCTCGGATCAATATCTACGCCATGCTGCCAGCGCTGGTGTTTATTAGTTTGGCTAAAACCACGCTTAATTTATCTAGCGCGATCGCCATTATTGCTACCTTTTTGATCAATACCGGGCTGCTGTATCTAATTGCGGTGGGGCTCAGCCGGTGGCTACAGCTAGCCGGAGATGAGCGCAAAAGCCTGATTGCCACCACCATTTTTGCCAATGTCGGCAATATGGGGCTGCCCTTTGTGCTGTTTGCGCTGGGTGACGCCGGGCTAGAGCGAGCTGTGGTTTATCTGGTGGGATCGAGCGTTATGATTGCCAGCGTTTTTCCCATTATTTTGAAAGGGGCAGGACTCAGGGCCGGGGCGCGATTTACTCTGCGTCTGCCGGTCTTTTGGGCGGCGATGACGGGGCTGGGATGGCGACTCGTTAACCTGCCGCTGCCGGAAACGGTCGATCGGGGGCTAACGCTGCTAGGCAATGGTGCGATTCCGCT
>JBCDFX010000636.1:0-1803 GCA_039177155.1 Cyanobacteria bacterium P01_H01_bin.119 | reverse complement strand
TCAGCCCATTCAGGTCAGAACGATCCTTCGATCCCAGTCTTGGATACGGGTAACCGTCGATGGCGAAACAGAATTTGAAGGGGTTTTGCAGCAGGGAGAAACCAAGCTTTGGGTAGCTAGCGAAGTCCTAACCCTACGGGTTGGCAATGCTGGTGGCGTTTGGGTCGCCTACAACAATCAGCAGGCTGAAGCGATGGGGGAACCGGGCAGCGTCGCTGAAATCACCTACCGCTCTGAAAACGGGACCGAAGATGACGCTGAAGAGCCAAACGCTGATAATGCCCGGGAAGGAAACCGAAGATTGGCCCAAGCGGGTGCGATCGCAGCGCTTTAGCCAACGGTTGCAGGCAGTAGGGGCGTCAGTGATTAGACTTTTTAATGACAAGACCTTTTAGTGACAAGACCTTTTAGTGGCAAGACTTTTCAGTGACTGGACCCTCCAAAAGGTCATTGTAAATAAACTGTAAATCTGCTCGATATCTGTATTTAGTCACTATGAAACCTGGTGTTTTCATGCAGATCAGGGGAGTTCTCGTAGTAAATTTTGCACAGGGGTGTTGGATTGACCTTGAAGCGACTGAGATGCACTGACCGAATCTACCTCGGTTGCGATCGCTTCTAAAGCAGTGTCCTAGTTCTAACCCACAAAGCAATGACGACTTCTAACAAGCGCACTCAGGCCGGATTCACCTTAATTGAGCTGATGATTGTCATGGTGATCTTGGGAATTTTGGCGGCGATCGCTCTACCAACCTTTGCCAGCATGACGCGCCGTGCCCGTTACTCGGAGGCTAGGCTGCAGCTCAATGCTGCGGCTAAGCAAATTCAGCTCTATCGGCTTGAGCACGGCAGCTATCCCCCGGATACCAACAGCGGCGTTGCCCCTGCTGGGGTTATCGAGTGGCCAACAGATGCCCCTTTTGATTCCAAATACGATTATGACCACTGGGGCATTGGCAACAACCGCTGCTATGTACAAATTGGGTTTGCCGGAGAAAGCGGCGTACGAGCCTATCCTGTTCACCAGAAAGTTGCAGAAGCAGGCACCCTAGTAGAAGTCGAAGATAATCTGGTAATTGCCGTCGATGAATATGACTGTGGTGTCAGCGCGGGTTCAGTTCGCTAAGGTTGCTGTTCCCACAACCCAATTTTGAGCGACAATCGTATAGCTTTACCGAATTCTCGGCCTGAAATAACTGTCATAATCGCTACAGAACCTTATAAAGCTTTGATCAGATTGCTTGCCGCACCCAGTATCCCTTTTGCCATATGTATCGCTGCGCGGTAATTGGCACTACGGTGCAGGCGGCCAAATGCTTACTGCCTCTGTGCGCCCCTTTACCCGCAGACCTGTGGATGCCGAGCAAGCTGCGCCCCCAGGTAGAGGCGATCGCACTTCCCATAGGACAGGCTAAAAACTACCGCTTCTATGAGGGAGCGCTGGCGGATGTCCTGGCTGACTTGTGGCCCGCCCAGGGGCAATTTGTGTTTGCGATGGCAACGGGGGCCGTGGTGCGATTGATTGCGCCTTTGCTGCATCACAAATCAACCGATCCGGCTGTGGTTGTGGTGAATCCGGCGGGGACAGCGGTGATTAGCCTCTGCGGGGGACACCAGGCCGGAGCGGATGGGTTAACGTACCGGGTTGCCCGGCTGCTGGAGGCTGAGCCAATTATCACCAGCGCTTCTCAAGGGCTAGGACTATCGGGAATTGATTTGCTGGGGCAACCCTTTAGCTGGCAGAAAGGCAGCGGCGATTGGACGGGGGTAAGCGCCGCGATCGCTCGCCAAGCCCCGGTGCAG
>JBCDFX010000635.1:0-1814 GCA_039177155.1 Cyanobacteria bacterium P01_H01_bin.119 | reverse complement strand
CCTAATTGTCCCTGCGGCTGCTATATTTGCTGGCGAAGCGTGATTGATCCATATTTTCAATGAAGTCTTGGCTAAGCTGCCAATTTTCTAATCCCCAGGCGACCCTGCGACTGTTTTGCTTTCCCTATGCTGGCGGTAGTGGAAAAACGGTTTATCGCAACTGGGGCCAGATACTGCCTAACACTGTGGAAGTTTATGCCATAGAGCTGCCCGGACACGGCAGCCGCCTGATGGAAAAACCTTCAACTGATTTAACCGAGATTGTGACAGCGCTGGCAGAGATGATGCAGCCGCTGCTAGATAAGCCGTTTGCCTGCTTTGGCCATAGCTTGGGCGGCCTGATTGCCTTTGAACTGGTTGGGCATCTCCGTCAAACCAAGCAGATCATTCCCCAGCACTTTTGGGTTTCTGCTGCCCGCCCGCCCCATCTGCCGAGTGATAAGCCTGCAATTCATACGCTGCCGGATGCGGATTTTGTGGCTGAAATTCGCCGCTATAACGGTACACCGGCTGAAATACTTAATAACGCTGAGTTTATGGGCTTGCTGTTACCCGCTCTGCGAGCTGATTTTACGCTGCTGGAGACCTATCGCTACCGGCCCTGCCCGCCGCTGCCCTGCCCGATTACCGCATTTTGGGGAGAAGCCGACACAACCGTGAGCCGGGCTGCGATCGCAGACTGGAAGCAGCAGACCAGCTGCTCTTTTAATCTACAGAGCTTTCTGGGCGATCATTTTTTTGTGCATCAGCCGGCAGTGCCGCTGGCCTTGCAGCAGCACTTTCTGCACACTCTCAGCTAAATCTCCCATTTACCAGCCTTCCTAGCCTTTCGGCGGGTGACTGCCGGGAAGCGCTTAGGGTGCGACCTAGATCTGTAGATTTGGTCAGGTTGCGCGCTCCACCCAGCATTGCTGGAGTTGTTGGCGCAGCAGCAATCTGATTCGCAGTCTTGTCCTAATCGCTCCTTCAGCTGCTACAGTTTTGGGATTTAGCTTTGCGCTGCGGAATTGAGCTTATTGACCTGTTTCGGCCATTTTTTGGCGCAGGCTCAGCGGGCGCATATCGGTCCAAACCTCATCGATATGGCTTAGGCACTCTTCTTTCGTGCCCGCTTTACCGGCATCGCGCCAACCCTGCGGTATCTCGCGCTCAGCTGGCCAGATAGAATACTGCTCTTCTGCGTTGATAACAACTCTGTGAGTGAGTGTGGTCTCAGACGGGGATGCAGCCATACACGCTCCTAAATCTGCAACGAGTTAATAAGAAAGATTTTCATCAAAGAACCAGGCAATAACAGTTTGCTTCTGGGAGGTAGCCAACTGTTGGAATTCATGATACCAGCGGGTAGCCATACTCAGACTTGCAATATTAAGTCTTCAAAAGCTTAATCTGATTGACTCAAAGCTAATTTATCATGTTACAGGACTTGTGAAAGGGGAAACAATAAAACGCGTGCTTTTATCTGCCCTTGCTAAATTTCAAGTCAGCCCGTAGGATGTTTGATGCAAATCTAATAGGAATCAGTGTCAATAGAATAAGCGGGTTAAGTGCTAGATAAGACATCTATTTAGAAAAAACATCCATAAGCCAAGACGTAGTTTTGACAAGTCCAGCCTGGTTTTAGTTCAGTTTTATCTCGGCCCAAGCTAAGCGGCTTGAATAAGCTAAACGGTCCAGACTGGAGGGTATCAAAGGTTAAGTATGCAAAGCCAGCAGATTGAAGGATTTCGCCTGTCGCCCCAGCAAGCGACTGTTTGGCAGCGACAGCAGATAGAGTTTACTCCTCTCTACCGGGTACAAGGAGCCGTTTCCAT
>JBCDFX010000634.1:0-1822 GCA_039177155.1 Cyanobacteria bacterium P01_H01_bin.119 | reverse complement strand
AGGTCAGCATCGGCGGCAATATCGACAAATGTGGCTCCGCCCTGTTCAGCAGCCTGCACCACGGCAGCAACGCGATCGCGATTAAAGTTGGTTAAACCGCTGATGATTTTGAGGGCGCGACCTGCGGCGAGGGGTTGGGCCAACTGAGAATAGAGAGTCATAGCTGTTCCAGCGTGAGTTTTCTATGCTCAAGCATACTGTAGTCAGTTGCCGCTTACACGGGGGCAAATTCTACCGGATTTTGATCGCGGCGATGGCGCACAGGAATCGGTGGCCCCTGGCGATCGCCCACCAGCGCCGCCGTTTCTTCTAGGGCTGTGCGCAGATGCTTCGCGGCGTAAATTGACATATCGCGGGGGACATTGATGCGATCGCGCAGATATCTCAGCCCTATCTCTGTCTCTGCTGGCGGCTCACAGGGCTCTCCAGTGATCATGCGGGTGAGCGCGCAGCGCAGCGCCCTATCGTAGGGTTCATCCGCCACCGGATTCACCCGAATAATATTGGCCCGGTGCTTAATCACCCGGTGCAGCGCTTCCGTTCGCGCCGTCTCCGGTTCAGGGTACGTGACATCGGGCAGCCCAAACCACGGCCCCTGATCCACCCGGCCCTGATTGATCCGGGCTTGTTCTGAATCGTTGCTGTAGCAGCCGCCCATCTGTGGCGGCAGATCGTGAACGTGGGTATGGAAATCGCTCTGGGTGCCCCGGTAGGTCAAGCGAGTTTCCATGGCGTCAAACCAGGCAGAAAATCCAGGATTACTCTCCCGCAGAGAATAGCCTTTGTAGTAAAACAAACTGGCGTTCATCCGCTCTACATAGGGCGTAAAGATCACATCTACAATGCCAAACTGATCTAAAAAATAAGGCCCAGGCGTTTTAGCCAATACCGCTTCTACCTGCTCAACGATGGCCACAAACTGTTTGCGGCTGCGCTGCTCTTCCCCAAAAAAACGATTGGGATAGCAGAGCCACTGGCACCAGGCGCGAAACAGCAGTCGTTCTAGCTGCCGCAGGGGCATCACGTCGCGATCGCCCAAACTCTGATTTAATGGGCCAAAGGTTTGCTCCAGAGCGGCTAAAATCTCGTCGCTCTCAGTGATAATTTGACCGTCTAGCTCTAGAGCGGGCAGCATGCCGGAGGGCACCTTTTGCTTATACCAGCGCTCCTTCTCGCCGTAGCAAAACATGGTCACCTTGGCGATGCGGTAAGGAATCTGTTTTTCCTCCAGCCATAGCCACACCTTTTGGCAGTAGGGGCACCAGGCATGGTTATCACGGTACAGCGTAACCCGCACGTCAGATTCAGGATGACCAAACAGGCGCAGGCGAGATTGGGCGTTGGTTGGCCCATTGGCGGGATCATCGATGGAAAAGCTGGCGCCGGCTTCAAGGTCTGACCAACTTAGGGGAGCAGTTGCCATGGAGAGCCTTAAAGAATAACCTCAATACTTCTTAAGGTAACCTTTCCCAGCCTTTTCTCTAGAGTCTTTGGGAAAATCAGCTCAGCGATCGCCCCAGACCATCCGACGCTGATTAGCAATAAGGGGGCTTCGTCACTACAAGGATGCAGCCGAACAGGCGCTCAAACTCTAAATGGCTCTGATTCCTCAGTAAAGTGCAAAGGTAAGACACTTTCAACATTTGCGGTTGGGTGGGGCACGATGTAATGAGAAGTCACTTCTCCGTTGCAAGGGCAATTATTCGCAGCCTCTATCCCCGCTTCCATAGCCCGCTTGACCTCAGCCACAGGCCCCCGAACCACTACAAATTGATGTCCACTATCGGCCGGATTGATCCCTAAAAGGGAAACTCGCCCTGCT
>JBCDFX010000633.1:0-1838 GCA_039177155.1 Cyanobacteria bacterium P01_H01_bin.119 | reverse complement strand
GGCGGTTAATCCCCTGCGATTTGAGCTCTCTGCCACCGAGACGGCCGAAGAAACGACCCGAGAGACGACTCAAATATTTTCGGCGGTGGTCCATCAAAGCGATGGGGCAATCATCCTAGAGCTAGAGCCTGAAGAGGTTTCTAGCTCGGTAAATTTCTTTGACTTTTATAGTCTGGTCAAACGCCCCGTTAGCCGGTTGCAGAAGACCCAAACCCTGGCCGAGCTCTGTCAAGTTGCGGTAGAAGAAGTTAAAAAAATTACCGGATTTGACCGGGTTATGATTTATCAGTTTGACGAGGATGGAGCCGGCAGCGTGATTGCCGAAGCCAAGCAGGAAACCCTAAAGCCTTTTCTAGGACTGCACTATCCAGCCACAGATATTCCCAAACAGGCCAAGTATCTCTACTTGCTCAATCCGCTGCGGCTGATTCCTGATGCCACCTACACGCCGGTTCCCCTAGTCTCTGCCGATCAGAGCGCAGCGCCTCTAGATATGAGCTTGGCCAGTCTGCGCAGCGTCTCGCCGCTCCACACCGAGTATTTGGCCAATATGGGGGTGCAAGCCTCCATGTCGATTTCGCTGATTTGCGATCGCAAACTCTGGGGTCTGATCGCCTGTCATCACAATAGCCCTCGCAAACTCTCCTATGAGATGCGCACCATCTGCGAGTTTCTCGGTCAGGTGATTGGGCTAGAGCTGACCTCCCGGGAAGACAGCGAAGATGCAGATTATCAGATTCGGCTCAAATCCATCCAAACTGATTTTGTAACGGCGCTAACCGCCAGTACAACCCTAAAGCAAGGGCTAACAGATAATGTCGAACAGCTGCTGGCACTGACCAGCTCAGTGGGCGTCGCTTACTGCGAAAAAGGCGACATTGTCCGATTTGGGCAAACCCCAACTCAGAGCGAAGTCAGTGAGCTAGTGCAGTGGCTAGGGAACCAGTTTGATCAAGACATTGTGTATCAAACAGTGTCCCTAAGCCAGGTCTATGCTCCTGCTGCCGATTTTGAGAACACCACCGGCCTATTGGCCCTGGCAATTTCCAAAATTCAGCAGATCTATATTCTCTGGTTTCGCCCCGAGGTTGTGCAAACGGTCAACTGGGCAGGGAACCCCACTAAACCCACCGAGACTGACGAGCAAGGCCAGATCCGCATCTCCCCCCGACAGTCCTTTGAGCTATGGAAAGAAACCGTACGGCAGCGCTCTCTGCCCTGGCGCTCCTGCGAAATTGAGGCCGCCATTGAGCTGCGCAGCGCCATTATTGGACTGGTGCTTAAAAAAGCCGATGAGCTAGCCCAGGTCAACTCCGAGCTAGCGCGCAGCAATGTCGAACTAGATGCCTTTGCCTATGTAGCATCCCACGATTTAAAAGAACCGCTGCGGGGAATTCATAACTACTCCAGCTTTTTAATCGAAGACTACGGTGAAGCCCTGGGCGAAGACGGCAATAGCAAGCTCCAAACGCTGATGCGGCTAACCCAGCGGATGGAGGATTTGATTAACTCGCTGCTGCACTACTCCCGGATCGGGCGGGCCGAACTGCTGGTAGAACCCGTTGATCTAAATGATTTGGTTAACGGTGTGATTGAGCTGTTAAGAATCAGTAAATCTGAGCCCGTAAGCTTTCAGATACCCCAAACGCTACCGACATTGCAGTGCGATCGCACCCAGGTCACCGAGCTATTTACCAATCTTCTCAGTAATGCCATCAAATACAACGATAAAGATAAAAAGCAGATTGCAAGCATGGGCGCCACTTTGGGCTTTGGTCCGTTGAGACTCACATGCAGGGTCAGCCCTTCTCCGGTGGCCGCCAGCCATCCGTCTTCGT
>JBCDFX010000632.1:0-1843 GCA_039177155.1 Cyanobacteria bacterium P01_H01_bin.119 | reverse complement strand
TCCAGCTCCTGCATGGCCGGTACCACATCCCGCATGGCCCTGACCAAAGCCGCCGCCGGATTATTCAGTTCATGGGCCAGCCCCGCCGACAGGGTGCCCAGCGCCGCCATCTTTTCCCGGCTGCGAATAAACGATTCCAAACCTCGCAGCCGCTGAGAGACGGCGCGAAAAATGCTGCGCTCAAACCCCCGACAGTTATGGAGCAGGGTCAGAAAATCAGCGCAGTTGATTTGATAGATTTCGCACACTGTCAGCGTCCGCATCGTGACCTCAACCGGGCCATCGGTGAGCACCGGAATTTCTCCAAAAAAGGAGGGGGCTTCATGTTGGCCAATGGGCATATCTACCCCTTCGCTGAGGTGGGTAATGCTGACCCGGCCTTTTAGCAGAATAAAAAAGCCGTTGGGATCGCCCCCCTCCTGAATTAAGACGGTTCCAGCCGGTGGCGTCAGGGCTTGAGCGCGATCGCAGGCCCACTGGAGCTGCTTTTTGGGGAGCTGCTGAAAGGGTTCTAGGGTCAGGAGTTGATCCGCGCAGAGCATGGTTTCCCCCTTACAAATTGCTGAGATAGCGGTGGATAAACTGAACGCAAATGCTGCCTTCTCCCACCCCAGAGGCCACCCGCTTAATGGAGCCATGACGCACATCGCCAACGGCAAAAATGCCCGGAACATTGGTCTCTAGCAGATAGGGATCGCGCTCTAGGGGCCAGCCTTTGCAGCGCTGACCCGGCTGAGCTAAATCGCTGCCCGTCAGCAGAAACCCTCGCTCATCTCGATTGAGCAGGGCCTCTAGCCAGTCGGTGTAGGGCACCGCGCCGATAAAGATAAACAAAGACCGGGCAGGCAGCGTTTGGACTTCACCCGTTTGCGAATTTTGAATCACCAGGGCATCGAGGTGGCTGTCTCCTTTGGCTTCAACCACGCTGGAGTAGTTCCAAACCTGGATATTATCCGTCGCGTCAATTTGGTCAATTAGATACTGGGACATGCTCTTAGTCAGGGATTCTCCCCGCACCAGCATGGTTACCGACCGGGCAAAGCGCGAAAAATACATGGCCGCTTGCCCCGCTGAGTTTGCCCCGCCGACCACAAAAACGTCTTCTCCTTGACAGGCGATCGCTTCGGTTTGAGCCGCCCCGTAGTAAACGCCGGCGCCCGTCAATCGCTCAACGCCGGGGACGTTGAGCCGTCGCCACGCCACCCCCATTGCCAGAATCACCGCGTGCCCGGTCAGTTCGCTGCCATCGGTCAGGGTGACAACCCGGTAATCGTTCTCCACGCGCACGCCAACGGCTTCTTTAGGGGTTAAGATTTCTACACCAAATCGCTTGGCCTGGGTGACTGCCCGGCGGGCCAAATCGCCGCCGCTAAGGCCCACCGGAAATCCTAAATAGTTCTCAATGCGAGAGCTGGTGCCCGCCTGTCCGCCGGGAGCTTCCCGCTCAATCATCACGGTGCGAAGCCCTTCAGAAGCCCCATATACGGCAGCGGCCAGTCCACCGGGGCCGCCGCCAATAATAATCAGATCGTAAAAGGGACTGGCCGCCTGGGTCTGGAGGCCAATTTTTTCGGCAATTTGCAGGTTGGTGGGCTTGCTCTGGTGTGCGCCGTCTTCAAACAGCACCAGCGGCAGGCACGGTTTCTCGATCTGGGTATAGCTCAGCAGCTTGGGTGCATCGGTGTCCCGTTCAATATCTAGCCATCGGTAGGGAATCTGGTTGCGAGCCAGAAAATCTTTAATCCGGGCCCCCTGTTTCACGTTCATAACTTAACCACATTTTTGGCAATTTTCATTACTAGGACGTTCGCAACGCTCCGGTCGAGAGCGGTGTGAATTGAGG
>JBCDFX010000631.1:0-1866 GCA_039177155.1 Cyanobacteria bacterium P01_H01_bin.119 | reverse complement strand
TTTGGTAGTGGACGATAACAGCGACCTGCGGGCCTACATTTCCAATGTGTTGCAGCGACAAAATTATCAGGTCCGCGCTGCCCATAATGGGGAGGCCGCTTTGGCGATGCTCGAAACCTTTTCACCCAATCTTATTTTGACCGACCTGATGATGCCGGGGATGTCAGGCTTGGAGCTGTTGCAGCGGGTTCGCCAAGACGAGCGCTTCAGCAGCATTCCGGTTGTTTTGCTGACGGCCAAAGTGGACGACGAAACTCGTATCGAAGGCGTTGAACAAGGGGCGGATGCCTATTTGGGCAAGCCATTCAACGATCGCGAGCTCTTAGCCGAAGTGCGTAATTTGCTAGCGCTTAAGGCCAATGAACAGAAAGTTAAAGAGCTCAATCAATATCTAACCGAGTCGGTGCTGCGGCGGTTTCTCCCGGCATCGATGGTCAAAAAAGCCGCTGCGGGTGACTTACAGCTGGCGCTTCAACCTGAGCCTCGCCTGATTACAGTGCTGTTCAGCGATATCGTTGGCTTCACAGCACTATCGGATCAATTAGGTTCCCGACGGCTCGCTCAGGTGCTCAATGAATATTTGAACGCGATGACGGAAGCCATTTTTGCCAGTGGTGGCACCGTCGATAAGTTTATGGGTGATGGGGTGCTGGCTCTCTTTGGAGCACCAGAAGATTTGCCGCCCGAGGAGCAAGCCCAGCGTGCCATCGCGGCTGTACGTCAGATGCACAATACGCTGGATATGCTAAATCAGAAGTGGCAGCAACAAGACATTCCTGAGATTCGTGTACGGTATGGTGTTCACCAGGGCGATGCCGTAGTGGGCATGTTTGGGGGTGAGGTACGCTCTGACTACACCGCAATCGGCCCGTGTGTAAACATTGCTTCGCGCCTACAGGAAGTAGCTGAACCTAATGGACTGCTCATTTCATGGGCGCTAGCCCAACACCTGCCTCAAAACAGCATGCTGGCCAGCTATTTGGCCAAATTGCGCGGTTTACAAACCCCAATTAAAGTGTGCAGCATTCAGCTTTAGAGGTGACTTACAAATGCCGTGAACGTCTTGATGCTGAAGCTTTCATATTCTTCGTGAATTTAGCTGAGGAGCGTTCAAAGGTCTGTCTAACCTTAATCTGAAGACTCTTTAAGATTTTTTCTAGATTAGCTTTTGGGAACGGGGCATGGAGCGTTAAAGTTGGGCGCTATGCTTAGAGTGTTTTATCTAAACAGCATCTTGATCTGGATGCTGGATGCTATCGCAGGAGCTGTGCCTTTACTCATTAAAGACCCCTTCTAAATGTTAAACGGATAATTTAGCTGAAATGCTTTAAGAGGACACTTTAAGAAGGTTGCTTGGCCGCAAAGCCCAGACAAGCCGATTGAGCTAGGGTCGAAGACCACACCACCGCAGCTGCACTGTAGGTAATTCAGATAACCCAACATCGGCTGGAAAATTTTCAAACCCCCTCTAAGGGAGATGATACAGAGCAAGGATTTGAATCAGGGTGATTAGCTTAGATAGATTTCGCACGCCGCGATTCGTTTGGGTCAACAGTGCGATCGCAGCCACTTTACTTCACACAGTCTTGGTTTGGTGGGGGCTAGCGGCTTGGCAAACTCGTCAGACTTTGACGTCTCCAGCTCCTATCAGAATTGTTGCTGTTCCCGAAAATACGATTCCTGCACCAGCGGCCATAGCGTCAAGTCCAGATGTCTCGGTGGCCGCAGCAGACAGTCCTGAAACTGCCACTACTCCTGGTACACCAGCCGCGACAGTGACCACGCCACCAGTCGCCCCCAATAACCCTTCAGCGGCAGTGCCATTGACCACGCCATCAGAAGCAATTCCCCCAGCGTCTACGCCAC
>JBCDFX010000630.1:0-1868 GCA_039177155.1 Cyanobacteria bacterium P01_H01_bin.119 | reverse complement strand
GTTATGAAGCAACGTGTTAAATGTCCTGAATGTGGCCACTCCAAACTAGACCGCATCCGAGTTAAGGGCATCAAAAAGTGCACACAGTGCGGCAGCCTGGTCGATGTCCGAGGTAAAAACTGGCTGACTAATTTATTGTCGGCCTAAGCAGCTTTTGGGCCTGTCATCAGTTGTAAACCTTCAAAGCTACTGCGCCTCTGGTTCTTCAGGTTCAGGAGTGGGCTTATTCTCCAGGTTTGAACTATTGTCGGAGCCGTTAGGTAGTGCCGGGTCAGGGTCAATAGGAACGCCCACTCCCGGCAGCGAAGAATCCCCGGCATCGGGGGATGTGCCATCGAGTAAATCGTCTAGCTGTTGATTGAGCTCGTCAAGGTCGGGTGGGGCAGCGTCTTCGTCGAGCTGCTGAAGCTGATCTAGCCCAGCGGGTAGGGTCGCTAACGCAACGCGATCGCCCCCTACTGAGCGCAGTAAATCTAGGACCTGAATCACATCGGCGTAGCGTGCCTCCCGAGCCGCGTTGAGCACGATTAGGCCGTTGGGCGATGTCTGCTGATGCTGGATCAAAATATCGTAGAGCAGATTTAGACTGACGGGCTGCTGATCGATATAAACCTGACCGCGATCGTCAAGGCTGACAAAGAGCTTTTGGCGCTCGATACTCTGCAAGCCTTGCTCCGGCAGCGGGGCGCCCGTTGAGGCAGCGGGCAGATCTAGATTGATCGCCTGCTGGCGGGTCAGGCCCACCGCCGCCAAGACGAAAAAGATCAAAATACAGAAAATTACGTCGATCAGCGGCAAAATCTCAATCCGCAGATCGCTGCTGCCAGTGTCAATATCTAGTTTCATAGCTCAGAGAACTCAAAGGCTGGAGTTAAGAATAGGGGCATGACCAAAATTTTATGTCTGTGCGAGCATCCTGCTGGCGTATTGCCAAAAACAACCAAGACGGTCGGACTTACAAGATGGTCGGACTTACTTGATACAAAAACCAAAACATTCCTGAACGGGCGATAGCAAGCATTAATCGAGAGTTAAAAGACCGCGATCGCAGTTTATAGAATTCTATTGTGTATTTTCAGGGGCGTCTGAAACTTTCTCTGGAGGTTCCTTTGGGAGTTTTTCTAGGATTTTTCAGGAGAATTCTCTGGCGCTTTCTCTGGCGCTTTAGAGGGCTTTTCCGCTGCGCCGTCGGCCTTAGCTCGATTGAGCGATCGCCCCCGAGGCAGCCGCTTATCTCGGGCTGGCTCAGATTTGCCCGCCGTCATAGGTTTGCCATCGGCTGCGGCCCACGCCTGACGGTAGAGCAGTTCCAGCTCGCTGCCGGACTGACGAAACACCTTACCCTGCCCAAAGACAAACCCTTGAAACAAGCGATAAAAGGCCACGCTAACAATGGCAATCACCAAGCCGGTGGCGGTGCTAATCAGCGCCTGGCCAATGCCTAAAGCGGTTTCAGCGGTGGTGTCGCTGCCCAAATCACTGAGTTGAATCGACCCCAAGGCATTGATCAGGCCGACTACAGTGCCCAGCAGCCCAAGCAGGGGAGCCAGGGCAATCACCGCTTCTAGCACCTTGTCGCCCCGGCGCATGGCCGCTAGTTCTTCATGGGCCGCCGTTTCTAGTGCTAGGCGAAAAACTTCGGGGTCAGGATTGGTTAGCTTTAACGCCGAATAGAGAAAGCGTCCCATGGGCAAGGGGCTGGCTCGCTCGGCCAAGTCAGTGGCCGCGCTCCACTCTCGCCGCGCGGCTTCTAAAACGCGCCCGGCGACTTCCCGCTCCCGCGTCAAAATTTTGGACCAGAACCAAATCCGCTCAAACACGGTGCCGAGGGTCAAAATCGATAGAAACAGCAGGGGCCACATGGCAAT
>JBCDFX010000629.1:0-1905 GCA_039177155.1 Cyanobacteria bacterium P01_H01_bin.119 | reverse complement strand
GCCCGTTGGCACTCTGCCCTGCTTCAACGGATGACACAGGCGGTTCCCAGTATTCGTCCCGCCGTTATTTCCCTGGAAACCTACACTAGCCTCAACGCCCTACGGGGCTTTCGCCACTTTTTTCGCCATGCCTATGAGGTGCCGATTAACTACGAGCAGCTTGTCGTAAACCTAAACCTCAGTCGGACAGCGTTTAAGCAGCTTGAAGTCGATTTATCCGCGTTTCTGAAACAGCTTGAAGCATAGTCTTAAATAACCGTCATCCCTGGCGAAGGCTAGAATCTGATCGCGCTGCCATATAGGCACAAAGCATCCTAAGACGACTTAGCAACCTTAATCTTCTTGGCTAGCCCCAATCCCTTAAGCAATTGAATCGTCATCCAGGTTACATCGATCTCCCACCATTTCAGACCGTGACGGGCAGAGTATTGAAAGGCGTGATGATTGTTGTGCCAGCCTTCTCCGTAGGTGACTAGCGCCACCCACCAGCAGTTAGTCGAGGCGTCAGTGGTCTTATAGGTGCGGTAGCCAAAGGCATGGGTAGCACTGTTAACAAGCCAAGTGCAGTGGTACACCACGACCAAACGCACAAAAATACCCCACACCACAAAAGACCAGCCACCAATGGCATAGAGCACAATCCCCAGCAGAATTTGCAGCGCTAAAAAGTAGTTTTCAAAAAATAAATAGACCGGATCGCTAGCAATATCCTTAGTGAACTTAGGAATATCCTCCTCAGCCGGAACTTCCCGGAAGATCCAGCCCATATGGCTCCACCAGAACCCTTTACGAGAGTCGTGGTGGTCGTTTTCCTGATCAGAGTAGGCGTGGTGATGACGGTGCAGACCGACCCACTCAATCGGGCCGTGCTGACAGGCCAAGCTGCCGCAAAACACAAAAAAATATTCCAGCCATTTGGGCGTTTGAAAGCTACGATGGGCAATCATCCGGTGCCACCCCAGGGTAATTCCCAGGCATCCTGTCACCCAGTGCAGCAGCAGAGCAATACCGACGGCAGACCAGCGAAAGTTACTGGGCAAAAAGGCAAACAGAGCACCCGCATGAATCGCCACCATAAAGATAGAGGTAGGCCAGTTAATGGCTAACTGCGCAGGCTTGGGTTGAGCAATGGTCATATAAAATCTCGAACGAATCTTGACGTTTGATAATCGATTGTCGCGATGGCTGCACTAATGGATAAGTTAACTAATCCTTATTTTAGTGAAGAACTATTTCAAATTCTTTACGCAATTGACGCTCAGGTCAAGGAAAACCTGGGGCGCGTCTTAACCGCGCTGCGTCACCATCGGGTGGGAAGCCATCACTTTAGCGGCGTGTCTGGCTATGGTCACAACGATTTGGGGCGACAAACCCTAGATCAGGTGTTTGCTGAGGTGATGCAGGCCGAGGCGGCGGCGGTGCGAGTCCAGTTTGTCTCAGGTACCCACGCGATCGCCTGCGCGCTTTTTGGCGTTCTGCGGCCCGGCGATGAGCTGTTGGCCGTAGCAGGGCCTCCCTACGACACATTAGAAGAAGTGATTGGTTTGCGCCAGGGTGAACTGCTTCCCCACGGCCCAGGGTCTTTGGCAGATTTTGGCATTAGCTACCGGGAGCTGGCCCTGACCGAGCAAGGCGAAATCGACTGGCCTACGCTATCAACAGCGATTCAGCGCAACACTCGCATGGTGCTGATTCAGCGATCCTGTGGCTACAGTTGGCGATCGAGTCTGACCGTTGCCGATATTGAGAAAATTGTACATTTGGTCAAGCAGCAAAACCCTGACACCGTTTGCTTTGTAGACAACTGCTACGGCGAGTTTGTAGAAACCCGCGAGCCCACGGCAGTCGGCGCAGATTTAATGGCTGGATCGCTGATTAAAAATCCGGGGGGCACTATTGTGGGGG
>JBCDFX010000628.1:0-1909 GCA_039177155.1 Cyanobacteria bacterium P01_H01_bin.119 | reverse complement strand
GCCGAAGATTTAGCTGGCTTAACCACCTATCTCAACTTGCCGGGATACCATATGTGCTTTCCGGATGCACCCTTTGCCCATCCTCAAGTGCCCGGTGGACGCATGTGGTACGGGTTCCCTACTGCCTACGATTTTCGATCGCCGCCAGCATTTGCCGATTTGCCCCAGGCCCAGACCAGCCGGCAGCAGCTAGTTGACTGGCTCAATAGGCTGGCAGCGCAGTTTGAGGTTCCTCTAAACCGCACAGTTCTGGCTGGCTTTTCCCAGGGCGGGGCGATGACCTTAGATATTGGGCCGCAGTTGCCCGTGGCCGGCCTGATTGTGCTGAGCGGCTATCTCCACGGGCCGCTTCAGGTTTCGGCTCCGGCTCCGGTACTGCTGGTACATGGTCGTCATGATCCGGTGGTTCCGCTGGCGCTGGCCCAGGGCAGCCGCGAGGCGCTGGCTCAGCAGAACGTGGCTGTGCAGTACCACGAGCTCAATATGGGCCATGAGGTGCAGCTTGAGGTGATGAGCTTAATCGAAGATTTCTGCAAAGATTTATAGAAAGCTTGATCTAATCTCCCTTAGTCTCGAATTAGGATAGGAGGACACAGCGGGAATCCATTAAAATTTTCAATCTTGCGAAACTGGAAGGTTTGAAAATTTGGCTCAGTTCAACCGCTAAGGGGGGAAAGTTATGACTCAAACGCTGCATCTGTCGAATCAAAATATTGCCGCCATGACCCAGGAATCGGTGGCAGAGCTGGCCAAACGGCTGGAACAAGATGCCTACGATAGCGCCTTTGAAGGGCTAAAGGACTGGCATTTGCTGCGGGCGATCGCGTTCCAGCGGCCTGAAATGGCAGAGCCCTATCGGCATTTGCTCGATATCGAACCCTTCGACGAAGCCTAGCTCAACCTAAAGGCGAGGGCGGTGGCACAAGTCTTACTGGGGGTTGGCGGCGGCATTGCAGCTTACAAAATCTGCACCGTGGCCTCCACCCTGGCACAGGCCGGGATTGACGTCCGAGCGATCTTGACCGAACCGGCCCAGCGGTTTGTTGCCCCGCTCACCTTTGCGACCCTGTGCCGCCATCGCGCCTATACCGAAAGCGATTTTTGGCGTGAGGAATGGTCCCGGCCGCTGCATATTGATTTGGGCGAGTGGGCTCAGGTTATGCTGATTGCGCCGCTTACGGCCAATACCCTGGCCAAGCTAGTCTACGGGCTGGCGGATAATTTGCTCACCAATACGGTGCTGGCCTCCACCTGTCCTGTTCTACTGGCTCCAGCGATGAACACGGATATGTGGCAGCAGCAGGCGGTTCAGGAGAACTGGCGGCGAATTCAACACAACCCCCGCTATCACTCAATGATGCCCGCAGAAGGCCGACTCGCCTGCGATCGCGTTGGCCAGGGCCGGATGGCAGAACCCGCCGAAATTTTGCCCTATCTGCGATCGCTGCTGATTACTCAAGGACAGCGAGATCTCGCCGGCAAACGAATTTTAATTAGCGCAGGGGGCACCCAGGAATATCTCGATGCTGTGCGCTACATCGGCAACCCTGCCACGGGCAAAATGGGGGTTGCGCTGGCCCAGGCTGCTCGTCATCGGGGAGCGGAGGTGACCCTGGTCCATGGCCCTATGGCCGCCGATTTATTGCAAGCAGCAGGCCCTATACGGGCGATCGCGACTCCCAGTGCTGCCGATATGCACCGGGTTTTACTCAGTGAGCTGCCCCAGACCGACTGGATTCTGATGGCCGCTGCCGTAGCGGATGTGGCCCCGGCAGAGCAGGCGTCGGGCAAACTCCCCAAAACCAAACTGCCCAACGCCCTACCTCTCAAGCCTGTGCCGGATATTGTGGCTGAACTGGGCCAGCACAAACGGCCTCAGCAGAGGCTAATTGGCTTTGCGGCCCAAACG
>JBCDFX010000627.1:0-1910 GCA_039177155.1 Cyanobacteria bacterium P01_H01_bin.119 | reverse complement strand
GGGGAGTCCAGAGAACTTCGACCGCGAGCAGTTGCTCAGCGCTAACAGAACCCAGTTTGCTCAGCGCTTGCCGCAGGTTTTGGCTGTCGGTCACCTTGGGTAAATCCAGTCTGCCCTGAGTGCCAACTACTAGAGTGGCCACAATATATTCGCCGGGGGCTTCAGCACCTTCAGCATCTCCAGTTAACTTACTAGGCTCGCTGGCCTGCTGCAGTTTGCTGTTGACGTTAGAGAGGGTTTCACCGCTAAACTTACTGCGCTCTGCCAGAGCATATTGATTAAACGTCTGCTCTGCGCTGATCAGCTTGGTCTGCTGAGACTCGGCAGAAGCATAGGCCCAGTATTCAGGATGGCGCAGCAGTGACAGCGTAGACTCTTGAAGCACTTGAGCCAACCCAGCGCTGGAGCCCGTATCTGCAGTTTGGGCCATACGGTTGAGGTCGTCTTGCAAATGACGGGCATTGGCCAATAAACCCACCTGAAGGCGAGCTACGGATACGGTGGGATTGTTGTATTGCTCGTAAGCGTTGTCTTCTTGAGCATTGCGGAAACTGCGCACCAGGAAGTTGGCGATCGCAATAAAAATCAAAACGCTAAACAGACCGCCAAAGCCGCCGCCCACACCAAAGAGGGGAAACAGGAAGGGAAACCCAAAACCGCCGCCGGGATAGTAGCCGCCTCCCGATGGTCCCCGATAGGTGCGACTCGGTGGCGCGTAGGGACGGCTCGGAGCGCGGAAGCCACCGCCGCCAATCCGACCGCCGCCTCGGGCAGCCCAGGCGGCATCGGCATGGCCTAAAACCAGCACTACAGCTAAGCTTAGGGCCAGAAGGGGCTTAAACAGCTTTTTTAAGGTATTAAAAATTTGGGTTCGCATAGCAGCCTTAGCACACAATCTATTCGTAAATCAGCTTGGTCAAATCAGCCTAGTCAAATCAGTAACGGGGGCAATGTATAGTCCTTTAATTTGAGGGTTACCAGGCGATCGCATTCCCCGCCTATAAACGCTGAGTTTCTTTTAATCTAGCGTGTCTAGCGATTGGAAACAGAAGCGATCGCAGCCCAAAGCGATCGGATAACCGACTACATCCCAGGCCATATTCGGGGTTCCCTTAGATTTCAGGTTTCTTTTCAAGAATTACTGCTTGATTGCACCGCAAGAACCCCGGTATCTCCAAACTTAAAGAGTTGCCGTTGCGCGACTGACGTTGTTTATCGCTTCTACTAGCGATCGCACGGCTGCCACCATTGCCAAAGGATTATCCAGCTTATTGACCGCTGAGCCAACCCCGATACCAGAGGCCCCTGCCGCGATCGCCATTGGCGCTGTCACATCAGATAGACCAGAGGCACACAAGACGGGAACGGCTACCGCTTTGGAGATCCCGTGAGCTGCCGCCAAGGTGGGCGCTGCTTTTTCAATCAAACCCAAAGTGCCGCTGTGAGACGGCTGACTGCTGGTGCCCCCTTCAGTTTGGATTAAGTCAGCTCCGGCAGCAACGAGCTGTTCAGCTAGAGCCACCTGCTCATCTAACGCCAGGATATGGGGCACCGTCACCGACAGACAAATATCAGGCAGCAGCGATCGCGTACGACGGGTCAGCTCAAGCACCTCTGCCGCTTCAAACCGTCGGCCCTCGGCGTAAAACGCATCGAAGTTACCAATCTCAATCAGATCAGCCCCCGCAGCTACTGGAGCCAGAAACGCCTCTGGCTCTACAGCGGATACGCAAATCGGTAAATTAATTAGCTCGCGCACTTGCCCAACAAGGTCAGCATCGGCGGCAATATCGACAAATGTGGCTCCGCCCTGTTCAGCAGCCTGCACCACGGCAGCAACGCGATCGCGATTAAAGTTGGTTAAACCGCTGATGATTTTGAGGGCGCGACCTGCGGCGAGGGGTTGGGCC
>JBCDFX010000626.1:0-1936 GCA_039177155.1 Cyanobacteria bacterium P01_H01_bin.119 | reverse complement strand
CGCGGGGGGCGCTGGTAAACGCCTGTAGGGCTGCAAGAGCTTCTCCAGCGGTGGCATAGCGGCTACGAAAGACGTATCGCACCAAAAAGATCAAAAAAGTTGCCATATTGGGATCGCAGTTTGGGGCGGGCTGCCAATCTAGCTCTCCAGTTTGGGGATGCAGTGGGATTTGATCGGGACGCTGACCCGTTAAGGCTTGAATCGCGATCGCCCCTACAGCGTATATATCACTGCTGAACTGGGGGCGTCCGGCAACCTGCTCATTGGGCATATAGCCTGCAGTACCAATGGAAATAGTGTGACTTATGCGGGAGGGGGTGCTCTGGGTGCTGACCTGCTTAACTGCGCCAAAATCAATCAGCACAATCCGCCTGTCTCCGTCTCGTCGCATCAGGTTGGAGGGCTTTAAGTCCCTATGTATTACCTGATGATCGTGGACAAAGGCTAAGGTATCGAGCAAATCGTGCAAAAAATCTAGAACCTGATCGCTGCTCCAGGAAGATTCGGCTAGCTCGTCCTCTAGGGAGTGGCCCACAATAAGCTCCTGGGCCAGGTAGAACTCTTGCCGCTCCTCGAAGTGGGCCAGCAGCGACGGAATCTGAGGATGGTTGCCCAACTCGTATAGCACCTGGGCCTCGGTATCAAACAGCCGTCTGGCGGTCTGTAGCGCTTGGGACGTGGTGCTCTGGGGCTTAAGCTGCTTTACAACGCACTGGGGCTGCCCCGGCAAATGCAGGTCCCGGGCCAAAAAGGTCTGCCCAAATCCCCCTTCGCCGAGCTGACTGATAACTTGGTAGCGTCCTCCCAGGCGAGCAGGGTCAGGCTGAAACCGTTTTAATAAGTTGCGTCCCATAAAATTTTTGGCGTCAGTTCCCGAAAAAATTTGTCTATCCTAACGGCTTGGCGATCGCCCCCGCAGCGCTCACCGCTGCCAACATTTTATAGCTTTGGTCAGATTGTTAATCGCACCGAGTGTCGCTGGAGTCCTTGGTGCAGAAACAATCTGAACAGCTTTGGTCAGATTGTTAATCGCACCGAGTGTCGCTGGAGTCCTTGGCGCAGAAACAAAAAGTGCGATCCCCGTTCTTGCTCGCAATTCGCCATTGTTCTTGCCGTCCTCTTTCCAAACTGCGGTATGTTCTATCCACAGATTCATAAAAAATCAGGCTGCTTCAGAGTATTTTGCAAAATATAGTGCTGGTTCAATAGCTCACCACACCCAGGATCACTGGGATGCTGATTATAGGAGCCATTGGACTCGCACCCTTGTCCTAATCGCTCCTTCGGCTGCTATATCCGGGGATCGCAGTCTAAGTTGCCAAGCACGATGTGTTGCAGGCTTGCCCTAGGGGTAGGGTATGCTGGGGCTGATATTTCCCCAATTAGGCACGGCGCAAGCGATGAAATTTAGCGACCTGGTTCAACAACTCAGCTCGGTGATCAAACACAGCAGCTTAGAGGGGCAGTCCGCAGCAGATGTAGAGCTGACGGGGGTTGCTGCGATCGCCGATGCTCAATCGGGTCAGGTGAGCTACATCGAAGGGGAAAAGTACGCCCACTATTTAGAAACGACCGCAGCCAGCGCTCTAATTTTGCCCGTAGATGCTGACCTGCAGGCCCGCGCCAATGGCCGCCAAATTCCCTGGGTAGCGGCAGCCGATCCCCGGTTGGTGTTTGCCCACGCGATCGCCCTGTTCTATCATCCCTTTCAGCCGGCACCGGCGATCCACCCTTCAGCGGTGATCGATCCGTCTGTCACAGTCGGGGATCAGGTTCATATTGGGGCCCATGTTGTGGTGCAGCCAGGGGTGACCATTGGCAACCAGGTTTGTATTCATCCCAACGTCACGATTTACCCAGATGCGGTGATCGGCGATCGCAGCGTGCTCCACGCCAACTGCGTGATTCAAGAGCGTAGCCAAATCGGTGCGGACTG
>JBCDFX010000625.1:0-1959 GCA_039177155.1 Cyanobacteria bacterium P01_H01_bin.119 | reverse complement strand
GATGTCACCTTGGCCCGTTACGCGGCTCAGCAGGGGGCTCGGGTCGGCTTTTGGGACGGCGCTAACCTGATTAAGGTGCGAATGTACGAAGGGGCGCTAGAAACCTGGCGGGAATGGGGGCGATCGCTCGACCTTAAAAATGCCGCCACACCCCAGCAAACCTGGGGCGATATTTGGCTGCTATCGGCGGTGCAGGCGCTGCCCTGGCTGATGCTGCCAACCTTGCTGTGGGCCTGGAAAAACCAACAGACTTGGCCTTTGGCTCTGGCGGTGGGCGTCAATCTAGGGTTAGTGCTGATTCGAATTGGCATGCAGGCTGCGATTGTCTCAGCCTACGATTTTACTCAAGCTGGACGGCAGGGATGGGCCTTCTGGCTATCTCCCTTGGCCGATCCCCTGGCAACGCTGCGAATTATTCTGTCTGCGCTGAGAACGCCCACTCGCTGGCGGGGACGTCAGTACACTGAGGTAAAAAATTAGGACAAAAGATGCCAAAAAAAATGCCCGAACAATTTGTTCGAGCAAGGAGTTGAAATCATAAAACGCAATTTTTACAATACCAGGTCTTAACCAGTGCAATCGGTGCCGTAGGTAACATCACCGTCGAATCTGACTAAGACTACCCTCTCAAAGGTCAATAGTTCATAGCTCAACGATAAAGGGAGACGCAATGGCAACCGCCTGCTGCTGAGCCACCATAGCCTGGTAAACCAGGGCTGATACCTCTGCCCGAGTTGCCGTATCGCCGGGGTTAAACCGATTAGGCTGGGGATAGTTCACCACCATGCCAAGCTCTGTGGCGCGAGCAACCTGGGCCTGCCCGTAGGTTGGAATCTGATTAGCATCCTGGTAGTAGCGTAGGCTGTTAGCGCTGGGCGGGGTGGTCATTAAGCCAAGGCCATTGATAAGAGACACAATCACCTGAACCCGCAAGATAGGATTTTCGGGTGAAAAGGTTTGATCGGGAAAGCCGGACAGAAATTCAGCCTGATAGGCCTGCTGCACTGCCGAGGCGGCCCAGTATCCTGGGGGCACATCTCGAAAGCTCGCCGCCGGGCGCTGGGCCTGGGGCCGAAAGGCATTTACCAGCACCGTGGCAAATTGGGCGCGCGTGATCGGCCTTTCGGGTTGAAAACTCCCGTCAGCATAGCCGCGAATCAGCCCTTGATTGGCGATCGCGGTAATAAAGTCCGCTGCCCAGTGATTGGCCGTATCGGTAAAGCCGGGCAGGGTGGTATCGGGGCGAGCAATGTAGTCCGATGGAATCGCATCTGCCAAGCCCAGATCCACCAGGCTCTGATAAAGGATTGCCCCTACTTCTCCTCGGGTAATATTGGCCAACGGGTTAAGGGTAAGGGGGTCGGGGTAGTTCACCACCAGGCGTCGCTGGGTTGCGGCTGCCAGCGGCCCCACTGCGTAGCTGGGAATCTGCACTCGATCGCGAAAAATACCCAGCAGTTGACCGTTGGCGGTGGGTAGATCTAGTCCCCCGGCGATCGCCACAAGCGCCTGCACCCGCGTCAAAGGCCGATCGGGACGAAAAGTGCCGTCCGGATAGCCGCTAATAAAACCGCGATCGCGGGCCTGCAAAATAACGTCTCTGGCCCAGAAGGTGCTGGGAACATCCCTAAAGCCGGGGGAAGATTTGCCCGCTGTTTCTCGCCCCGGCAACCCACTATCTGGAAACGTAGCTGCCACCAGTGCTGCAAACTCTGCCCGAGTGACCCAGGCGTTGGGGCGAAAGCTGCCGTCTACAAAACCCTGCACTGCGCCCTGCTCAATAAGCGGATTGATAAAGGGAGCCGACCAGTGGGTTGTCAGATCCTGGAATCGACTCAGCGTAGGCACTCTGGGATCTGGCGGCGGCGAAGATTCGTCGTCAGCATCTTTAGGCGGCAGCGGCTCTGGCGGCGCCGTTAACAGCCGTGGGGGCAAAGCGCTGCGGTCGGGAATCGTGCT
>JBCDFX010000624.1:0-1962 GCA_039177155.1 Cyanobacteria bacterium P01_H01_bin.119 | reverse complement strand
TATTGATGCGTCCCTGCTAGCGCTCTACTGCATTTGCACTAAAATTTGAATACTGAATTAGCCTGTGGCCCATGGCACCGGAATCGCCAAGACTAGACATAACTGCAAGCTGGCCCAAAGTAAAGCCGTAAATCAGCTCTATTTTTTAAACGACACTTTCGATCGCAGCCAGCGAGCAATTAACTTTGGGCAGTTTCGCTTGACCCAGCGCACCGCCACAAGGCGAAAGGCAGGTTTGCTGAGGCGGGCAATCCATTTCATGAGCCCGTTAATGGGGCGCTTTTGGAATCGCTGGTTAATTAAATTGACCGACCCCACATCATAGAGACAGTCCACAATAATTTTGACCGTCGTTTCTTCGCGCAGCAGAAGATTCTCCAGCATAAGCGTTACATCGCTCATACGATCCTCCTGCATCCGCTGTTCTGCCTGGTAGGCCGTCACATCTATCGAACTGCTGCCAGGTAGAACCTGCATAACTTTAGTTCCTTGTGTCATTAAAAGTATTTTTCTATTCAGTTTTCAGCCAATTAATCCGGAGCTGATTTTTACATCCAAACTCCCACTCAGTCGGGGATTGGCACTATTATATAGCGCTCAACTTGATACCCACGGGGCGGCTGTTTTACGGCGCTGGTTTTAGGGCACGCTAACGGCAGGTGTATCTTAGAGCAAATTATGCTGGCACGAAGCTGGAGCGCCGCCCTAGTCGGCATTGACGCCGTTCGCGTAGGCGTAGAAGTGGATGTATCCGGTGGACTGCCCGCAATCGTCGTGGTGGGGCTGCCCGATACCGCTGTCCAAGAATCAAAGGAGCGGGTGAAAGCCGCGCTAAAAAATGCCGGGTTTGCTTTTCCCATGCGGCGAATCGTCGTCAATCTGGCTCCTGCGGACCTACGCAAAGAAGGGCCGAGCTTTGATTTGCCCATTGCAGTTGGGATTCTTGCCGCTTCTGAACAGGTCAGCACTGATTGTTTAGACGACACCCTATTTCTGGGCGAGCTTTCTTTAGATGGCACCCTGCGTCCGGTTGCAGGCGTACTGGCGATCGCGGCAGCAGCGCAAAAACTTGGGATAGCCCGTCTAATTGTGCCTGTTGATAACAGCCAGGAAGCGGCTGTAGTTCCAGGATTAAAGGTTTACGGCTGTCAGAGCATCACCGACGTTGCCGACTGCCTCAACAATCTCCAAGACCATCAGCCCATTCAAATGAACGGCAAAGAAGCGCTGGCGCGATCGCCCCTAAGCGTGCTCGATTTAAAGGACGTTAAAGGTCAGAGCCAGGCTCGCCGCGCGCTGGAGATTGCTGCTGCGGGGGGCCACAATCTATTATTTTCTGGGCCGCCCGGTAGTGGCAAAACTATGCTGGCAAGGCGACTGCCCTCGATTCTGCCGCCGCTGACCTTTGAAGAAGCGCTGGATGTTACCCAAATTCACTCCGTTGCTGGACTGCTGAAAAATAAAGGTACTCTGGTAAGCCAGCGGCCTTTTCGCAGTCCTCACCATTCGGCCTCTGGTCCTTCTTTGGTGGGCGGCGGCAGCTATCCAAAACCAGGAGAGATTTCACTGGCCCACCGGGGCGTTTTGTTTTTGGATGAGCTAACTGAGTTTAAGCGCGACGTGCTGGAGTTTTTGCGCCAGCCTTTGGAAGATGGCTATGTGTCTATCTCTCGTACGCGGCAGTCTGTGGTGTTTCCGGCACAGTTTACCCTGGTGGCCAGCACCAACCCCTGTCCCTGCGGCTACTATGGCGATACCCTCCAGCCCTGCACTTGCACCCCCCGCAGCCGAGAGCAGTACTGGGCCAGGCTATCTGGACCGCTGATGGATCGAATTGATTTGCAGGTAGTGGTTAGCCGTCTAAAGCCAGAAGAAATGACCCGCCAGATGGAAGGAGAGCCGTCAACCGCGGTGCGAGACCGGGTACAGCAGGCTAGAAATCGCGCCCGCGATCGCTTTCAG
>JBCDFX010000623.1:0-1966 GCA_039177155.1 Cyanobacteria bacterium P01_H01_bin.119 | reverse complement strand
GTCCTATCATTTGTGATAACGGCTGCCCTGCAAAATTGTTTTTGCTCGGTAGAGCTGCTCCATCAGCATCAGCCGCGCCAGCTCATGGGGGAAGGTCATGACTGAAAGGCTAAGCTGCTGTTCAGCCTGAGCTTTGACGCGATCGCTTAGTCCCTCCGCGCTGCCAATAACAAACACCAGTTGATGGGAGTCTGCCTGGGCCAGCCACTGGGTAAAGGCGACTGAACCCAGACTCCGTCCGGTTTCAGTTAGCGCCACTAGGGTTTCTGTGGGTTTAACCAACGCCAAAAGCTGCTCTCCTTCGCGCTCAGGAGTAGAATCTTTGAGTTCTATCACCTCCAGCTCCAGCAGGCGTTTATCGTATAGGTCGATGCCCTCACGAATCCAGCCTTTTTTAATTTTGCCGACGGCGATTAGTTTGAGTTTTGGAAAGCTTTGCATTGCTGTTGCGCCAGGGTATTGCGTTCCCAAAAATAGCCCCCCGAATAGCCCTGAATCGCGCCATCTTGTGCCGCCAAATCCAGACGCTTAACCGCTAAGCAAGCGTAGTGCTGATCGACCTCAATGCCGAGAAAGGGACGGCCCAACTTTTTGGCAACAACAGCCGTTGTGCCAGAGCCCAGAAACGGGTCGAAGACGACTGAGTGGCGATCGCTGCTGGCCAGCAGCAATTTTGCTAAAAGCTTTTCGGGCTTTTGAGTCGGATGGTCGGTGTTCTCCGGCATCGACCAGAAGGGCACCGAAATATCTGTCCACAGATTGGAGGGATGGGTAATGCGGAAATTGCCGCGATCGCTTTTCTGCCAGTCTTTAGGCACGCCGTTGGCCGTGCGGTAAGGGGCAATTACCCGTCGTTTTAGCTTTACCGCCTCCACGTTAAAGGTGTACTGGTTAGAGCAGGTGCAAAACCAAATATCTTCGGCGCAGTTTTTCCAGTTGGTTTTGGCCCCGCGCCCTTTTTCGCGCTCCCAGGTAATGCGGGTGCGGACTTTGAAATACTGGCTAGCGACCCGATAAATCGCCGCAGAGGACTGCCAGTCACCGCAGATATAGACCGATGCGGTGGGCTTTAGCAGGCGCAGCAGTTGGGACAGCCACCCTTCAAACCACTGCTCGTACTCATCTAGTGATTTGCGGGTAAACTGCCGCTGATTAAAGGTCTTCGTCAGGTTGTAGGGCGGATCGAGAAAGAGCAAATCGACAAATGTATTGGGTAAATGGGCGATCGCGGCCTCCATAGGCTGGCAAATCACGCGATCGCGCAGCGCTTCCCAGGCTGTTGGAGCGCCAAGGTGCAGTAAGCGCTCGCGGTAGTCTGCAGTCTCCCCGTCGCTTAGGGTTAAGGTTCGATTACGAGGTGCTCTTCTTTTTATAAAACTTCTTCGCACAGATTCAACAACGCCATCATATAGCAACCCGCCGATAGCAACCCGCCGAAAGTCTCGGACAGATGGTGAGTTAGACTGCTTTTATACCAACCTTTCACATCTTTACGGGCTGACGAATAAGCTTAATAGACGCCTAGTGCCTAGATCCAGGCTAATGGCGGTGACATCTTGTTAGCGATGGTGTGTATCCGTCTGATTGGTGGGTGGCATAGAACAGAAATGCTTATAGCATTTTGGGCCGTTTGAATTGATGAGTCGCAACGCATATTACAAAATCGAGCGATCGCCTTTATCTGTTAAATGTGACAGATAACACCCTGCTTTCCTGGAGTTATGCGTCAAAAGTGACGTATAAGTTCTGTAAGTCAGGGTGCTATTACCCAAAAGTGACATATAAGATGCGGAAATAAGGGTCTTATCTACCAGATCTGACGCTGAATACATAGTTATGCGGCTTGACCCCTAAGGTAATCGCTAGCAAAAAACTGTTGGTTAGTATCGAAAGTTAAACATGAGGCTATAAACATGGAAGAGGATTCCAAACAAAGACTAGAGTATATTTACAAGGAATATATGAG
>JBCDFX010000622.1:0-1973 GCA_039177155.1 Cyanobacteria bacterium P01_H01_bin.119 | reverse complement strand
CGTCCTGACCGATCAATTTGCCGAATCGGGCGTTCTGTTTGAAAACGCGATCGCCATTACTCCATCAAACCCGGCATTTCCTGTCCGCAGCGGCAAACGGGTGCTGATTGGTGCGCCCAGTGCAGGCTGGCTATCAGCTACTTTTAATCAGCCTGTCGCTTGGGTAGGCGCCTATATTACCGGCTCAAAATCTGTTCTGATAAGCGCCTTTGACGCCACCGATCGCCTGCTGGCGCAAGCTGAGCTCCCCAGCGCCAATATGGCTAACGGTAGAAATAATTTACCACCCAATCACCCTATGCTGCTGCAGGCCGACGGCATCGCCAGCGTTCGGGTAGACTGCGCAGGCGGACAGTTCACCCTTGATGATTTTAGCTATAGCTACTAGAGACTGGAGCGGGCATGACTTTGAACTTTGAATTTTGAACTTTGTAGAGCTTTGCTCTTCTCGCAGAGTACTTTGAATTCCTCGTCGCAGACTTATGGGCTCTTATCTAAAGCCCGGAGTGTTGTCAAACCAACTCCTGCAGGTGAGGGATAATCAGCCGGTGCCAAAGCTCGTGGTCGGTTCCGGGGGAGCGATCGCGACGGCCGGCGGGTTCGGCCCCATTTTAGGATGCGAGCCGAGAATAGCGAAAATCCGCTTGCGCGGCGGACAGACGACTGAACCTGAAATCGCTGAATATCCATTAGGGCCAGTCCAACACACAGCAATAACAGGGCAGTTCCGGCAGTAAAAACCACCATCGACACTGGCACCAGCCAGTCCAAATAAAATAAGCAGCGCGCCGCCAGCGCAAAAATACTAAATATAAATCCCAATAGCGCATAGTGCAGCACCAGGGCACAGCGTTTTGCCATCCGACAGTGATACTGCAAATACCGCTGCTGCCGCCTAAGCGTTTGCAGGCGATCGCGGCAATCGCGCTTATGTTCATCGACGGGCAGTGTATGAAAGAGCCGAATATAGTCTAAATGGAGAGTTTTTAAGCGATCGGCCAACGCGGTATGACGCAGCCACAGCCCGCCCCAAAGCAGGACACAAACCCCCAACATCAGGGCTGCGTTCAAAATAAGCTGGATTAGTTGACTCGTTTGCTGAACCGTCATCACAAAACTCCGAGCAGTGATAGTAGTTTATTTGTACTACTAATCAGCTATTTTAACCAGCAAAACTGCTTTTTTAACAGTTTTAGTTATGTTGCTTGCCGTACCGGGCATCGCTGGAGTCGTTAATGCAGACATAATCTGACTTGCAACCCTAGCCGAACCTTTCGGCGGATTGCTGTAGTATCGCTGGAGTGGTGGACGCAGAAGCGATCTGACTTGCAGCCTCGTCTTAGTTGTCCGCTCGGCTGCTGTCAAACGCATCAGGTTACTTAGAGGGAGAAACCCCAATCGCTGGAAAGCTCAAATACGTCAGCTAGAACCGCGGTCATGGCTTGGTTAACGCGATCGCTCCCCGGCGAGTCGTACACTACCAGCAAGTTGCCGTCCGGCAGCAGCGTAATCCCTTCTGCCTTGTCAAAGCCTTGGCCGTAGGGAATCTCCAGTACAGCATCCGGATTAAGCAAGGCGTCGTTATCGAGATGGTCAATATCTTTTAAGCAAAACAGCCTAATCGCCGCCGACAAATCCATGGTTGGCCCTGCCAAAATTAGCAGGTCATTGCCAATGGGGCACAGGTCACGAATGCCCAGCCCGCGCAAATCTACAAAATGCTTACGATAGCGAACTTTATCTGGCCCCATCTTGGTCAGCTTTAAGTCACTGCCATCGGCCTTAAGCTGAAGCTCTAGCAAAATAGCCCAGCCCCGCAGCACCGGCCCCCGCAGCCCAATAAAGGCTCGGGTCTCTCCAATATTCTCACCGGGATAAACCGCAATCCCTTCAATATCAAAACCATTATCTTTGCCAGGGATATCGGCTTTTAGAAAAGCGCCTAGGTGAGGATCATCTTGCAGCAATTTAGT
>JBCDFX010000621.1:0-1988 GCA_039177155.1 Cyanobacteria bacterium P01_H01_bin.119 | reverse complement strand
TATCCCCCCCGAAGAAGGCCAACAATTTGAAGTCGGCATCAGGACAGAACTGTTAAACGGTAGGCTAATCGCCAACTTAGCCTTTTTTGATCTCACCAAGCAAAACGTCGCCACCCCTGATCCAAATCCGCTTAACCTTGGCGCTTCTGTAGCGACGGGTGAGCAAAGCAGTCGAGGGATTGAATTAGACATTGCAGGAGAAATTCTGCCCGGTTGGAATATCATCACTAACTATGCCTATACCGATGCCACTATCACCTCAGACAACAGCGGCAATGAGGGAAATCGACTCACAGGCGTACCCGAGCACAACTTTAACCTGTGGACGACCTACGATATTCAAGATGGCCCCCTCGAAGGGTTGGGCTTTGGGCTGGGGTTTAACTATGTCACTGAGCGCTTTGGCGATACGGCCAATACCTTTACTGCTGATGGGTATTTCCTCACCAATGCGGCGATTTCCTACAGCCGTGATAATTGGCGAGCGGCAATCAATATCCGCAATTTGTTTGATGTGGACTATATTGAATCTGCCGGCAGAACCCGATTCATTGGCATCAGTCCTGGGGAAGGGTTTACGCTAATTGGCTCATTTTCCATTGAATTTTGATTCGTTGATGCCTATCCAACGTCGCTATTTTTTGCAGATGGGGGCTGCTGCGCTAATGGCTTCTGCCTGTACTAGGGGGACACAATCGCCTGAACAATCGATCGCGTCTGCTGCTCACGACCTCAAACGCGTCAAACATGCCTTTGGCGAAACCGAGGTTTCCGTGAATCCAACTCGGGTGATTGCATTGGGATATACCACGGTCGAAGCGGTAGTGGCCCACGGGGTGCAGCCCATTGGGGTGCCCAGCGGTGTCCTTGATGAACTGCGCCATCTCTCTTTAGACCCAAAGACAGTGTCAGAAATAGGCGTTCCAAATCAGCCTAATCTGGAGAAGATGACCGCCCTCAAGCCAGACTTGATTCTCACCAGCAAATATAGAGTTGGCGATGGATATGAACCGTTAGCGCAGATTGCCCCCACGGTGGTGTTGGATATTGATAGCAATGCGGAATGGAAAGAACTCACTCGCCTGTGTGGAGAGGCTCTGAGCAAACCCACCGAAGCCGAAGCGTTAACTGCCACCTACGCCGCCAAGCTGCAGCAAGTCAAAGATCAGTTGTCCCCAAAAGTCACACAGCCCCAAGTCTCTATCGTATCCATCTTTCCGGGGCTGATTAGGGCTTCGGGAACCGAAACCTTTGCCGGCAGCGTATTAGCCGATGCTGACATCGCCCGTCCTCCCAACCAGTCTCAGGCCCAAGGTCCGCAAAATATCTCCTTAGAGTCTCTCGACCTGCTCGATGGGGATGTGATGTTTATGATGACGTTGCAGGGCGACACGGAAATGGCAAAAGGAAGTCGGGCTGAAAGCGATCGCGTTCAAGCCCATCCGCTCTGGTCTCAGCTTAAGGCAGTGCAGGCTAATCAGGTGTATGAGGTAGGTTCCCATTGGGCGATCGGCAGCTACATCTCAGCCAATCTTATTTTGGATGATTTGCTGAAGTATTTAGTTGAGCACCCGTGAAATCGTCCATGGCATAATAATGCAAATTATTATCATTAAGTCGAATATCGATCTTGATGACTGCATTCGGCCCCCGATGGCAACATGGCGATACAAACTCTCCATCGAAAATCTGACTATCTCCATCCTGGCAGCCCCAACGATCCCAGGCTATTTCATGCCGACTCGGCTGACCAAGTGCAAGTTTGGTCGCCCCAGGTTGGGCAAGGATATACACAAACTATCCCTCTACAAGAGGGGCTATCCCTGGTCATTCTCGATTACACGACACACCATACCCGCTTGCATTATGTGTCAGGGCTAAATCAGTGCCTAGAGTATACCTTTCATATCGCTGGGCCAACGTCGGGTCAAAGTTTTTCTTCGCCGCACCTGGGTGAGGGAGAGTTCGGTGTTTGGCAGTCTCAACAG
>JBCDFX010000620.1:0-2029 GCA_039177155.1 Cyanobacteria bacterium P01_H01_bin.119 | reverse complement strand
GCGTACAGGTTTTGGTGAATCGCCATGAGATAGGCCGCTACCCCGCCTTGAAACACGTCAATCATCAGGACGCAGATCCAGGCGGCAGTGCCAATACCAAACATTACCGGCAAGGATTTTAGGCCAAGCTGACGATCGCCCTCCACGCTTTTAAAGTCGTTCACAATGGCAATGCCTAATCCCGCCAAGCTGTAAAACAGAGTCAACAGGACGATCGTTAGGGTGAGTTCACCAAATAGAGCGTGTCCGGCCCACCAGGGTAAGGCGATATAGCTAGCGCCGAGGGCATAGTTGCCGAGCCAGCCGTTTTGCTTGAGTTTCAGGGGCGGCGCCGAGTAGATGTAGGACAAAAAAGCGCCGCCAACGGCGATCGCGGTCACGATGGGAAATTCGTGTTCCGCCCACTGGTCGAGCGTATAGGCCACGCCAATGCCCGCCACCAGCAGCACAATAATTTGAATCACCACCTGAGAGGTGGTGATGGCCCCGGACGGAATGGGGCGATAGGGTTCGTTAATGGCGTCGATTTCGCGATCGTAAAAGTCATTCAGCGTTTGGGTATAGCCCGCCAGCAGCGGTCCCGACAGCAGCATACAGGCCGCTGCTATCAGCACATACTCCAGGCTCCAAATATATTTTCCGGAGGAGGCCGCACCGCAAACGACCCCCCAAATCAGGGGCACCCACGTGATGGGCTTCATCAACTGCAGGCGAATTCTCCAGATAGACGTTTCGCCCGCTTCTGCCCCTCTGATACCGAGGAGCTGTCGGGTCTTGCCGCCTTCAACAGCTTTCGGGGAGGCTTGGGGGGCTTCTGATATGGGGTCAACCATAAATATCTCCAATCAGTTTCTGGGTCTAAATTTTTGTCGGGGAGTGTCTCGCGAGCTGTCAAAAATCAAGGTGAAACTCAACGTCATGTTGAGTAAATCCCACCGTTTGTAAAAATTGTGGACTTGCAGTCTAGAGGGGCAACTCGTGGCGATGAGCTGATAACAGCTGTCTGCCTTAGCTAACTCAATTACCTGTGTTCAAAGTGCTGATCCAGTACTTTTGAACGCGAGCGCCCTAATCTGTAGCCTCACGGTCTTTGGCAGTATCCACCTGCTGAACTTGAAAGTCATCCTTTCAGCTCTTGTCAGCAAATCAGGCAAGCGAATATTGATTCTATTCTGCATTAAGTCAGGCCGACTAGAACGAGAGAATGAGATAGTCTTCCTGGAACTTTGCCCCCTGTACGGAGCGGTTTTTCAAGCTGGTGGGCAGAAATAGATTGCGCCTGACATCACCGGCAGTAACCGTCACTTCCGGACCATACTGGGTCAAATCAATATCGGCCTTGGTGAATCCCGGCAGAAACAGCTTCACCTGCTTTGCAGCTTCGTTAACAACAACCGGCGCCGGGGCATTTTGCACCGCCGCTTCTAAATCGGGCACAGTGGCCATTAGGGGCTCCCAATTGTCGTCTATGAGCGCTGGACAAGACTGTACGGGAATGGGCGCAAAGAATTGGTCAGAAAGCTGCGTGTCGTAGGCGATCGCACCTCCTATCGTCATGCCGATTTGCTGAGCACTGCCCCATAGATAGCGACCCATGGCGCTATCAGCAGGCGCCGCCGTGGTCACCAAAAAGCCTAAACAGTGCTGCGCTGACTGCACTGCCTGACGTCCCGCCGCCAGAAAATCGCGCGCCTGCTGGACTGGTTGGTTGATCGATTCTTGACTGCCGCTGATATTCAGCACGGCCCCAGCGATGGGTTGGATGAACGGTGATAGCGCCTGCGCCAGCTCCGATTCGGCCAGCACCTTTTGAAAACGACGGATATACCAGTCCATTTGCTCTGGGAGGCCCCACATCCGCAAAGACGCTTTTCCCGAAACGGCATCATAGATGAGGTAATCGTATTCTTGGCTGTCATACAGCACCCGAATGGCATCTAGCGTCAGGGCGTCTTCCATCCCCGGCAGCAGCACGAGTTCTTGACCAAAGACTTGCTTCAGCAGCGGATTACGCAAATACTGGGCCTCT
>JBCDFX010000619.1:0-2030 GCA_039177155.1 Cyanobacteria bacterium P01_H01_bin.119 | reverse complement strand
CCGTCAGGTCGACCTGAGCAGTGCTCAGGGTTTAATGTGATAATTGAAGCTGAGCTTTTCTCTAGGAATGCGCAGATAGCACAACATTTTGCCGCTCTTGAGAAAAAAGCAGACTCATATACGGGCTTGAAAGCGGAGGCTATGGGGTAGCGATCGCTAAGCTTTCTCGTCAGCGACGTCTACGCCAAATATGCCAAAGCTCGCTTATAATGCTGCTAAGTGTCAGATGCATGTAAATACGTATTTACAAGGCAATAACATTTGATAGGATTGTGGGCGTGACTTTTTTCGTCGATTCCGTCTGCTTAAGCTAGCTTTGCCCGTGTGATGAGTGTTTTGCATATTTAGTGTCATACCCCATGAGTCATAAGAAGTTGTACAGCTTTCGATTGCCCATTGAGCTAATGGAAAAATTGAGAGACCAAGCCGATCAGAAGGACACCTCCGTTACTCAACTGGTCGTAGGCTGTATTGAGGCAGGTTTAGCCCACGAACCGGGCAGTCAGACGCATTTAAGCGGCGATCGCTCCCACGCTCTCCGAACAGCTCTAAGTTCCCCACGGCACAGCAATCCAGAAGAGCTGTCCGAAACAGCTGAAATTAAGCATGAGATCACTGTCATGCGTCAAGAGATTGATTCTTTAAAAAAGGAAATCTTAAGAGCGCCCGATAGAGCGTAGTTATATGGGTAGGATTGGTCAGTCTTAGCGCGTTTCATTTCTGCACTTAGGGGATTGTCCGCACTGATGGGTTATCTACCTCGATGACCGCTTTTCCTTTGACCCGTTCTAGCTCAGTTCTTGTTACCGCCAACGTTTTTCAAAATTGTTTACCCGGACTGAGGCGTAATGTTGGGCTCAGCATTACCTTGCTGAATAGGTTTAACCAACAGCCTATTCGCTGGTATATCTCTGAGATCGACTATGAAACACTGCTGCTGTACTGGTACTACTTTGGAGAATTCGATTCTCCCTGTGCAGCCGCTTATCTCGGTATGCTGCAAAGAGTGCATCCCTGCGTCATTGACAGCCGAATCCAGGTTGAAGCTCAAGAACATCCTATGCCCAGCGTATCTGATTCAGTGCGGTTAGCTTGCGCGATCGATCGGCAAGTGGATGCGCTGGTGACCTGGGAGCCCCACCACTTTGCTAAAAGCCACGAACACCGCGTGCAGCTTGAAGAGCAAGGATTTTTTGACTATCGATTGACGCCAGAGATGGCGGATATATTTGGCCCAGAAAATTTCGGCTCAGAAAACGATATTTCCGCTCTCCAGATTTTCTCCGTCAATGCTTTTGCGCAGCAGTTGATATAGTCCTTTCAGCCATCTGCCCATCCACCAAAGTTTATCCACCAAAGTTTAAGAAATTGAACGTCCTCTTCCTCGGGCCTATCGGCCCCTGGTAGGCTTTTATACGCCAATCAGCAAGGGAGTTGGGCATGGGTGAATCAGTCGATCAGACAAAGCGAATTGGAATTTTGACCAGTGGCGGTGACTGTGCCGGGCTAAATGCGGTCATACGAGCTGTAACTCACCGAGCGATTGGCACCTATGGCTGGGAGGTATTTGGTATTTGTCGGGCCACCCACGGACTGATGGCCCGTCCGCCAGAGGCAATTCAGTTTAGCCGCAGCCATCTATATCCGCTGCGGACCGCTGGTGGAACCATGCTAGGCACCACTAACAAAGGCAATCCCTTTACCTTCCCAATGGCAGATGGCACAGTGTGCGATCGCTCTGCAGATATCATTGACGGCTATCGAGCCTTGGGGCTAGACGCCCTAATTGGCGTAGGCGGCGACGGCAGCTTGGCTATTTTGCGTAGGCTGGCCCAGCAGGGCAATATCAACCTGGTGGCCATTCCCAAAACTATCGATAACGATTTAGGCAGCACCGAACGCTCTGTCGGGTTTGATACCGCAGTTAATATTGCGACCGAGGCCCTCGATCGGCTCCACTTTACGGCTGCAAGCCACTCCCGCGTCATGATTTTGGAGGTGATGGGCCGCGACGCCGGACACATTGCCCT
>JBCDFX010000618.1:0-2037 GCA_039177155.1 Cyanobacteria bacterium P01_H01_bin.119 | reverse complement strand
GGCAGCCCCTGGCGGTCGATTTTGCCGTTGGGGGTCAGGGGCAGGTGGTCGAGGGGCACAATGGCGCTGGGCACCATGTAGGCGGGCAGGTGTTCGCTTAGGTAGGTTTGCACTGCCTCGGGGGTGATATCGCCCACCACGTAGGCCACCAGGCGTTTTTGATTAGGCTCGTCTTCACAGGCAACAACGATGCTTTGGTGGACTTGCCCGTGGCGGCTGAGGACGGCTTCAATTTCGCCCAGTTCGATGCGGAAGCCGCGCAGTTTGACTTGATGGTCGAGGCGACCGAGGTATTCGAGGTTGCCGTCAGGTTGAAAGCGGGCTAGGTCGCCGCTTTTGTAGAGTCGGCCGGGGCCGAAGGGGTTGGCGATAAAGCGCTCGGCGGTCAATTCTGGGCGATTTAGGTAGCCTCGGGCTAGGCCGTCGCCGCCGATGTAGAGTTCGCCGGCAATGCCGATGGGCGCGGGCTGCAGCTGCCCATCGAGAATGTGCACTTGGGTGTTATTAATCGGGCGGCCAATAGGGATGCTGCGATCTGTATCGGCGATCGCTGCAATGGTGTGACAGCAGGTAAACGTTGTATTTTCGGTGGGGCCATATCCATTCACCAGTGTGCAGTGGGGCAGGGCTGCGCCAGCCTTCTGGACATGTTGAGGAGAGAGAACATCGCCACCGGCCAGTAGCTGCTTGACTGGGGTCAGCGCCGCCAACTGCTGCTCGACCACGAGTTGAAATAGGCCCGCAGTCAGCCACAGGATTGAAATTTCCTCCGCTTGGAGGATCAGCGCTAGGGTATCTAAGTCTGGCAAGGGTTTGGGGTAGAGAACGAGTTTAGCGCCGTTGAGCAGTGCGCCCCAAATTTCAAACGTCGCCGCATCAAAGGACACGGGTGCCAGCTGTAGAAAAATGTCGCGATCGCAAATAGACACGTAGCCCGGGTCAATTACCAGCCGGATGACGCCCCGGTGGGTGGCGCAGACGCCCTTGGGCTGGCCGGTTGAGCCAGAGGTGTAAATCACATAGGCCAAATGCTCGCTAGCGGTGATTGGTCTGAGATTTTGTTTCGGGAAATGACGATATTGAACCCCGTCGCCATCGAGCAGTACGGTCTGAGCGGTATGGGCCGGTAGATTATCCAAAAGCCGCTTTTGAGTCAGCAGCACGGGTATCTGGGTATCGGCCAGCATAAACTGCAGCCGCGCCGAGGGATAGCTGGGGTCGAGCGGCACATAGGCACCACCGGCTTTGAGGATGCCCAGCAGCCCGACCATCATCTCCAGCGATCGCTCCATATAAACGCCCACCAGGGTCTCCGCTTTCACCCCCAGCGTTTGCAAATAGTGAGCCAGCTGATTGGCCCGGGCGTTTAACTCTCGGTAAGTCAGCGTTTCAGACTCAAAGCTGACGGCGATCGCCTCTGGTGTCCGCTCGACCTGATGCTCGAAGCGCTGAGGGATAGACAAGTCGGGGGGATAGTCCACCTGGGTGGCGTTCCAGGCCAGCAGTTGCTGCCGTTTGGACGGGGTTAGCAGAGGAATCTGGGCAATCGCCTCGTCCGGTTCAGCCACGCTATGGGCCAAAATCACCTGGAAATGATTCACCAGCCGCTCAATAGTGGCAGCAGCAAAAATATCCGTGTTGTATTCCAGCCAGCCGCGCAGACCATCTGCCGATTCGACTAGGTTGAACACGAGGTCAAACTGAGTGGTGTGGGTAAAGATCGGCTCTGGCTGAAGCGTTAGGGCACCGCTGCGGTGGGTTTCTAGAGGCAGAGTCTGCACCGTCAGTAGCACCTGTACCAGGGGAGCATAGCTGCGGGAGCGCTTTGGCTGTAAGACTTCCACCAGTTTTTCAAAGGGCAAATCTTGATTTGCATTAGCTTCAATCACCGTGTCCCGCACCTGCTGTAGCAGCTGACGAAAGGACAGCTCTGGCTGCAGATGAGTTCGCAGCGCCAGAGTATTGACCAAAACGCCTATCAGCCGCTCGGTGACCACCTGATTACGATTGGCAACGGGGATGCCCACCAGCACATCG
>JBCDFX010000617.1:0-2062 GCA_039177155.1 Cyanobacteria bacterium P01_H01_bin.119 | reverse complement strand
TACTAATTGGGGCGGTGCTGGTGCCGGGGCGCAAAGCGCCGACACTGGTGACGGCTGAGCTGGTAGCGCGGATGAAACCGGGTTCAGTCATTATTGATGTGGCGGTGGATCAAGGCGGCTGCATCGCGACGCTGCGACCAACGTCCCACAGCCAGCCGACTTATGTGGAATCTGGGGTGGTTCACTTTGGCGTTCCAAATATGCCGGGAGCAGTACCCTGGACAGCAACTCAGGCACTTAATAATGCCACATCGCCCTACGTGATGAAATTGGCCAGTAAAGGACTGTACGCCTTAGCAGAAGACTCAGTGCTTCAACAGGGCTTAAATGTGGCAGCCGGAAAGCTAGTGCATCCGGCTATTCAGGCGGCGTTTCCGATGTTGCCCAAATAGCCGCTGTGTGCTTTGTCGCGCTGCTTCAATGGTCAGCTGGCTCAAGCCCTAATCCCGCGAATAGGTTCCAGAGCCAACCGGACTTTGGGGCGATGTCGGTGCGGCTTGAGGCTGTGAAGATAGGCTAAGCGGGCCTGAGCCGTAGGCTGCGACCATCATTATGCCACCCACAATTGCCAAATTTTTCAGAAACTGGCCCATCTGGCCGGGATCGGCAATAGGGTTGTGAAAGACCAGCGTGGCCGGAACCAGAAACGCAATCAGCAGCCACGCTCCGATACGGGCGCGGTAGCCAGCAATCAAAGATACACTGCCCGCTAGCAGAAAAATAATCGTAAACACCGTCACTATGGGGGCTAAAGGCAGACCCGCTCCAGCAATTTGCTGCTGGGTACCGCCAAAATCCATCAGCTTGCCAATGCCGCTGTGCAGAAAAATAATTGCAATTGCGGTGCGAGCCACTAGAGGTAAATACTTCTGTAGCAACATCATGGGATTCCTCGAAAAATAAAACGATGTAGCAATCCGCCACAAGACTTGGACGGGCTGCGCGTCATGATTGCTCTTATGTAAACTACTCTGGCAATATCCGGTGCGGTAAGCAATCTGACGAGAGCTATAGAATCAGTCAAAAACTACAGCCAATTCCAGCCTAGCGACTACCAGCCAGATTGCCCATGATTTCAACGCCGCTGTTTTTGGTGTCAGCGTATTGGCAATGTGAGAACAAACTCAGCCCCCTTACCGGGCTGAGACTCAACGGTGATTGTGCCACCGTGCTTTTCTTCGATGATTTGACGGGCGATCGCCAACCCTAACCCAGTCCCCTTGCCTACTCTCTTGGTGGTGTAGAGGTGATCAAAAATCTGGGCTTTTATCCCTTTGTCCATGCCCTTGCCGTTGTCGCTGAGTCTGATTTCAAGCTGATTGTCTGCTAACGCTTGGGTTTTGATCGTGATGACTTGAGGATTTTTCTGGAGCTGGGCAAAGCTGCTGTGCTCGGTAGCCTCATCAAACATGTCGATAGCGTTGGCCAGGATATTCATAAACACCTGATTAAGCTGGCCGGGAAAGCAGAGGACTTTGGGCAAATTGCCATAGTCTTTGACAACCTCGATGGCGGGGCGCTGCTCATTGGCCTTGAGCCGATGCTTAAGAATCAAGATGGTACTGTCGATGCCGTCGTGCAGGTTGAACTCGGTCTTGTAGTCTTTGTCGGCCCGTGAGAAGGTGCGCAGGCTGGTGCTGATACTTCTAATGCGCTCTACGCCCAGGTTCATTGAATCCAGCAGTTCAGGTAGATCTTTGCGAATAAAGTCTAAATCAATGGTTTCAATCTCGTCTTCAATGTCTTCGTCAAGCTGCGGCGTCTTTTCGATCAGTAAATCGATCAGCCCTAATAGGTCGTTAACATACTCCTGAGCGGGCTTGATATTACCCTTCAAAAAGCCAACGGGGTTGTTGATTTCGTGGGCGACCCCGGCCACCAGATTACCTAAAGCCGACATTTTTTCGCTTTGAATCATCTGCATCTGAGCGGTTTGCAGCTCTTGTATGGCCTGCTCTAACGATTGAGCCTGCTGCCGCAGTTGCGCTTCGGACTGCTGGAGGGCCTGTTCTGCCTGCTTGCGATCGCTAATGTCAGTAATAAATCCCTCTAAGAGAATAAT
>JBCDFX010000616.1:0-2089 GCA_039177155.1 Cyanobacteria bacterium P01_H01_bin.119 | reverse complement strand
GGCAGAAGAGAGCGATCGCCGCCTGGCCTACGTGGCCGATTTGCTAAATCAGCTCAAAGCCCAGGATGAAACCCTGGCAAACTATCCGGATTTGCCGGTGCAGCTTTTGGAGACCCCCCTGCCCAATGCCGCGATTGTCCCTGGTGGAACAGTACTGGTTACCCAGGGGCTACTAGATACTGTAGAGACCGAAAATGAGCTGGCGTTTGTGCTCGCCCATGAGCTGGGCCACTTTCAGGGACGCCACGCCCTGAAGCGATTGGGCCGCAGTTTGGTGGTGGTCACCATCGCCTCAACCCTGGGCCTGGGCAATAACAGCGGCAGCGCAACGGATTTATTCGGACTGTCGAGCAATTTAACCGAGCTGCGCTACGGGCGCGGCCAGGAGCGAGATGCCGATGAATATGCCATGGGCCTCATGGTGGAGCGATACGGCCACGGGGCCAGCAGCTTAGATTTTTTCCGTAAGGTGCAGGAGATTGAGGCCGACATTCCCCTGGGACAGGGACTGGAGATTTTTTCCACCCACCCCCTAACGCCGAAGCGGATCGAAGCGCTGGAGGCTCACAGCGAGGCCCAAGGATGGTCACTGGAGGGAGAGACAACGCCGCTGCCAGAGGAGTTTGGTTCTGAATGAAGGTAAAGCCTATGAGGGCGGCCTAAAGTTTATTTAAATCTTGATGGTGCTGGGTTCGGCGATCGCGGCAATAATTCGCTCGCAGCCTGACTGCGGCTGCGCCCAGTCGTAGCGACAGTCTTTGGGATCGCCCCAGCACAGGGTGAGATACACTTCGCTACGCGTTGCATCAACTTCGGCCCACTCTGTTTCAGCCATTAACCGTTCAATATGGTCAATCACTGTGGGCTGTGGCGGTGAGCCCGCCAGCCAGAGCCGCATTCCGGCGGTTGCCTGCCGCCAAAAGGCCAGCACCTCCGAGCGAGCCGCCATAAGCCGCTGCTTGTCTGTGGGAATTGCCGCCAGTTGAGGGTGAGGCTCAGGAAAACGAATAGAGTGACCGTTGAAGCGACAGGTATGCCACACGAGCCCCGATACGCCGTGTTCTCGCTGGTAGTTGTGGATTTGCTCCCGAAAGTCTTGCAGGGCAAAGACTTTGCTTAACTTTTCTGAGCCTAAAGCCTTAGCCACCACCTGATTATTTAACCGATCTGCGGAGGACATTAAAACCCGCTCCCCTCGCCAGGTTGCCCGCAGTTCTTGATCGAGAATCTCAAGCAGTTCTTGGGTTGTGTAGCTCATGGACGCCTAACCAGAGCAGAATGATTTCATCATATCAACCTCATTGGCGAGACTAAAGCCGCTTCAGGCACTCAATCAATAATTTGTAGATGCCATCGGCATTTGCCGTGCGAATAATATGGGCGTTGGGAGGGCAGTTTGTGGCTCGATTGATATCGACTACGGTTCTGCCCAGGGTGAGGGGACTGATGGTTTCAACTTCAATGTAGGCATCTTGCCCTTTAAATAAGTCGGGCTTGAGCAAATAGGCAATCACGCAGGGATCGTGCAGCGGGGCACCGGCAATGCCCAGTCGCGCTGTCTCTTCAGCGCCGTAGAAGGCCAACATATCAGCCGCCGCGATCGCGGCGGCTGAACCAATCTGCCGAATCTGATTTAGGCGCTTCGGCGTGGTTAGCACGGTATGGGTGACATCTAGACCCAGCACGGTTGGCTTTAGCCCCGCCTCAAACACGACTTTGGCAGCGTGGGGATCGGCATGCAGATTAAACTCTGCCGAAGGGGTGATATTTCCCTGGGTGATTGACCCGCCCATCATAACCAGTTCGCCAATCTGGTTTGCGATCCCAGGCTGCTGAATCAGCGCCACGGCAAGATTGGTCAATGGTCCCAGGGTTGCTAAAGTGATCGGGGCTGCAGCGCCCATCAGTTGCTCAATTAAAAAACTTACCCCGTGCTGGGTCTGCAGAGGGTGCTGGGGGTCCGGTAAATTGACCTGCAGTCCTGTTTCGCCGTGGACCTCTTCTGCTGTGACAAGGGAGCGCAGTAGGGGGCGCGGACATCCGGCAAATACGGGCACGGCCTGGGCTCCGGAGAGCTGGCAAATCTTCC
>JBCDFX010000615.1:0-2093 GCA_039177155.1 Cyanobacteria bacterium P01_H01_bin.119 | reverse complement strand
CTCTGGAGCAGTCTCCAGAGCTTGAGCTCTCTGATCCGGCAGATAGCGCGATCGCCCTAAATTTTGACTTGCCGTCTCAGCAGAATTCTCCGGCTAGCGTTGAAACCGCCAGCGCGCCTGAGCCATCTCCAGTCACTGAAAATCTAGTCACTGAAAACCCTGATACAGAGCCTCTAGCGCGTTCAGAATCGCCATCCCAAGCAGCAGCGGCGATCGCAGTTTCAAACCCGGTAAATTTGAGGACGAATTTGGAGCTGTCTAATCCGCTGCCGGTTGCCCCAGCCCTGCCTCAAACTCGAATTTTGGAACCGCAGCCCGTCAGAACCAGCCAAACCGCTCAAACAGAGCATCAGGCCGCTGTCAATCAAAAAGTAAGCACTCAGGCGATCGCTTATCCACCCTCGGCGACCCAGCTTGCCAGCACATCAGGCAATTTATCTGCCCCCTTGTTTGAGCCACCGGGCACCCCAACCCTAGAAATGATTACATCGGAGACACGCACATCTGCGAGCACATTGACAGACCCATTGGGGCCTATAGTGCAGAAGTAATCACCTTTATCGGTTATGGATTCTGTCTGTCTTCCTGACCCCCTGCGGCAAAGTGTTGAGTTTATCCGCCGTGAGCGATCTGATGCTCCAGATGCAGCCGCAGTGGTCGCGGCCCTGCAGACCTTAGAAAAAGACCGTCGGCGTCAGCGTCAATCTGCATCGCTTTCAGACCTGTTTGGCGACTGGCAACTGGGATTTATTACTGGAACCCAGTCTTCTCGTAAAGCGGCGGGGGGCCTGCTTGGAGCAGGTCGATTTATCCCAAAGTGGATTGGAATCAAAATTACTTACAGCCCAGTTACCGATAGCGATCGCGTCCATTCTAAGGGCGACGGGGTAAGCGGACGAGTCAACAATACGGTGTCCCTTGGGATGCTTCAGTTGGCCGTTTCTGGCCCGATTAATTTTTTACCCCAGCGCAGCACCCTAGCCTTCGATTTCACTCAGATCAAGGTTTCCATTGGAGAGAAAGCCCTCTACAGTGCTTATCTGGGCGATGGACAAGAGAGGGAGGCCGACTTTTTTGGGCGATCGCTTAAAGATCAGGCTTTCTTTACCTATTTTCTTATCACCTCAGACTGTGTAGCGGCTCGGGGCAAAGGCGGCGGCCTGGCGCTGTGGGTTAGGCAAAACCCTGTTTGATATTTTGCATTTTCAATTCCGCGCAGCGGCAATCTGACCGGTAACCCGTCCAAACCGTTCAGCGGATTGCTATATGATGAAGAAAAATTAACTTTGCCAATAACGGGGCCAATGACTGCTCAACTCACTAGCTCGCGAAACCTGCCCAAACTCACCTGGGAGTGGAACCAGCACACCATTCGATACAGCGTGCAGGGCGACGGGCAACCGCTGATTCTGGTTCACGGCTTTGGGGCCTCCGTGGGGCACTGGTGCAAAAATATCCCGGTGCTGGCGGCAGCAGGCTACCAGGTCTTCGCCCTAGATCTGCTCGGTTTTGGCGGCAGCGATAAGCCGCCCATCGACTATGATCTACACCTGTGGGAGGCCCTGCTATACGACTTTTGGCAGGCCCATGTGCAGCGGCCTGCTGTATTTGTGGGCAATTCTATTGGCGGTTTGCTGACGCTGATGATGCTGGCCCATCATAAAGATGCTGCCCGCGCCGGTGTACTGCTGAACTGTGCCGGCGGGCTTAACCACCGCCCTGAAGAGCTGGCGCTGCCGTTGCGATGGGTGATGGGCACCTTTGCTAAGCTGGTCAGCTCCGATTTACTCGGCCCGTTTGTATTTGATCAGGTCCGACAAAGATTTCGCATTCGTGGTTCCTTAAAGCAGGTCTACGGTAACCGTAAGGCCGTTACCGACGATCTGGTTGAAATGCTCTACGAGCCCTCCTGTGATCCTGGCGCGCAGAAAGTTTTTGCTTCGATTGTGACGGCTCCGCCCGGGCCTAAACCCACCGATTTGCTGCCCAATATTGAACAGCCGCTGCTGGTGCTCTGGGGCGAAAAAGATCCCTGGACGCCGATTCGGGGCGCAGAAATTTATCAGCAGCTTAGCGACGATCCCAACGCTGCT
>JBCDFX010000614.1:0-2100 GCA_039177155.1 Cyanobacteria bacterium P01_H01_bin.119 | reverse complement strand
GCGATCACCAGACGACAACAGCGCGACTGCGAGTGTGAATCACTTTTGAGGAGAGGCCCATGTCTGAAACCAATCAATCAATGCAGTGGGTAAGCGCCCTATCCACTAAGGCTTCCCTCGAAACTGCCGTCAACGATGTGGCTGCGCAGGTTAGTGACCAACTGCAGCAGGCTCCTGATCTGGGTCTAGTCTTTATTTCCGCTGCCTACGCCAGCGAATTTGCCCGCTTGCTGCCCCTGCTGCACGAAGCCTTGTCCATTCCCTGTTTAATTGGCTGCAGCGGCGGTGGCATCATCGGCACGCCCCCGACGAGTGCAGCTAAAGAGGTGGAACAGCGACCGGGTCTGAGCCTGTGTGTCGGGATTTTGCCAGGAGTGACGGTGCAGCCGTTTTCCCTGCAGGAAGATGACCTGCCCGATTTAGACAGTCCGCCAGATGCCTGGGCGGAGCGCATTGGCGTAGCTGCCGCTGACAATCCGAGCTTTATTCTCTTGGCTGACCCATTTTCAGCCAGGATTACTGAGCTGCTGCAAGGGTTGGACTTCGCTTTTCCAGCGGCCGTTAAAATTGGCGGGTTAGCCGGCAGCAGCGGCTTTGATCGCAGCAGCGGCCTATTTTTGAATCATACGATGCAGGCGACCGGCGTAGTTGGCGTGGCCCTGACCGGCAATGTAGTGCTAGATGCGATCGTGGCTCAAGGCTGTCGTCCGATTGGGCGACCGTTTCGCATTGCCGCTAGCGAACGCAATATTTTGCTGGAGCTGGAAGAGTGTGACGATTTTGGCGGCGAAACGCAAACGCCGTTGGCTATTCTGCAGGAAATTTTGCAGGGGCTAGATGAGAGCGATCGCGCCCTGGCTCAAGATTCTCTGCATGTGGGGATTGCTCAAGATGGCTTTAAGGAAGAACTGCAGCCCGGAGACTTTTTAATTCGTAATTTACTGGGGGTTGATCCTCGGATTGGAGCACTGGCAATCGGCGATCGCCTGCGCATCGGTCAGCGCATCCAATTTCACCTGCGCGATGCCCGCACCTCGGCCGACGATTTAGAAACCCTGCTGATTCGCTACCGCAGCGAGCATAAACCGGCAGCCAGCACCGCCGCCGGAGCCTTTATGTTTTCCTGCATGGGGCGCGGCGAAGGGCTTTATCAAAAGCCCGACTTCGATTCCCAACTGTTCCAAGAGTTTGTGGGAAATACGCCGGTTACCGGCTTTTTCTGCGGTGGCGAAATTGGCCCCGTCGGAGGCACAACATTTCTACACGGCTACACCTCCGTGTTCGGCATTTGCCGCCCAGCTCAGCTTTAGAGGGCAGAGTTCGGAATTCGTTAGTGTCACGATTTATTCGCCACCTTTGTCGCGAATGGGTTGCTGCCTACAAACAATTGATAAATCAAGCGCTAAGGGAAGATCCCCCGCTGTCGCCGTTCCCTTAATAAATGCGCTCTTCACTGCCCGAATGTGATTACTCACCTTTGCAACTTCCTTTACGCGAAAGTCGCTCTGTTGTATGTCTGTCAAGGATCTCACGATTAGATAGCAGAAGAAAAAATATGTCGCTACCCGACTCGGCCGATGCCAGGAGCTTGGGCATGATTCATAGATCCCTCCTTCTGCGAGGTCCAGGACGGCAGATTCGTCCTGGTTGATGGGGGTCTGGGGGCAAATCGAAATTGCCCCCAGTAGATGGCATTAACGGAGTCCGCATATTTGTCTTGCAAGCCGCTGCAATGAAAGCCAGAAGCCCTGCTAGCTGAAGCTTTGCCAGAGTTTCGCCTAATGAATAGCTTTTCAAGAGGGGGGGAGATCTAAACCACTGGCTCACCACCATACAGAAACCATCGTGGCAAAAAACTAAGGCCACTAACGGAATTCGGAAAAAGGGGTTCTTGTTTCCTCGCTCTTGGCTGTTGGATTTCTTGCCTGCCAGTCAATCTCGACCACTTTATCCTTCACCCATCCACCCAGCCATCTAGTCACCCTCCGGTGTCGCTACATTTAGCGTGATCAAAAAAATTACTTGCATTTGTGAGAAATCTGCATATCCTTGTGTGGAATGGGAACACGTAGGGGGAGAAGCATGAAACCCCGAGACTAT
>JBCDFX010000613.1:0-2105 GCA_039177155.1 Cyanobacteria bacterium P01_H01_bin.119 | reverse complement strand
CAACCGTCTCCAAAGTTGTAATTGGCTTCGGCAGTTTGACTCATCACTCGACTATGACTACCGTTTCAACTATTTGGCTGATTTTGCCCCTGTTTGTGGGGTTTTGTATTTATCTCATGCCGAGAATTGATCGGTTCTTGGCCTTGGGAATTGCCCTGGCATCCTCTGGGTTTGGGGGCATCCTTATCTTTCAGCAAAGTTCTTTGAGCTTGGCTTTGCTGGATAGTTTTGGCGTTAGCTTGCGGCTAGATGTCCAAAGCGGTTTTTTTGTTTTGACCAACGGCCTGATTACTGCCGCCGTTATTCTCTACTGCTGGCAAAGCGATCGCCGTCCCTACTTTTATACGCAGCTCACTATTTTGCACGGCTGCCTCAATTCGGTTTTTGCCTGTGATGACTTTATCAGCGTCTATGTTGCCTTAGAGTGCGCCAGCATTGCCGTCTTTTTGCTAATTGCCTATAGCCGCACTGAGCGAACGGTGTGGGTAGCCCTACGATATTTATTTGTCAGCAACACTGCGATGCTGTTTTATCTCATGGGGGCCATGCTGGTTTATCAGGCGACATCTTCCTTTGCTTTCAGCGGTCTGAGACAGTCTCCAGTCGATGCGATCGCGCTGATTTTGATTGGGTTATTGACCAAAGGCGGGGTCTTTATTTCTGGATTGTGGCTGCCCCTGACCCACTCTGAATCGGAAATTCCGGTGTCGGCGATGCTGTCGGGCGTGGCCATCAAAGCGGGCATCTTTCCCCTGCTGCGATGCGCTGAACTGGTAGACAGCGTGGACGTGATGGTTCGGGTATTTGGCATCGGCACGGCGCTATTTGGGGTATCCTTCGCCATCTTTGAACGCGATATTAAACGGGTGTTTGCCCTGAGTACGATTTCACAAATGGGATTTGTCTTGGCTGTGCCGCCTGTCGGAGGCGTTTATGCGCTAGGTCACGGCTTGGCAAAAGCCACCCTCTTTCTCTCCACCAGTGCGTTGCCCAGCCGCAATATCGATATCCTCCGGCAAAAGCCGATGAGCCATCGAGCCTGGGGAATTTTAGCGATCGCGGGCCTGTCGCTAGCCGGTCTGCCGCTGCTGGCCGGATTTGGAGCCAAATCATTGGTGTTAAAAAATGTGCTGCCCTGGCAAACCATCGCCATGAACACTGCCGCCATCGGGACGGCGATTGTCTTTGCCAAAATCATCTTTTTACCCCACGTTGCTGCATCAGAAAAGAAAATTCCAGCGGGACTCGGGCCCGCAGTGCTCTTGCTTGTGGGAGGACTCATTGTCGGCAATATGGTTTATTGGGAAGCCTATAGTTTGAGCAATTTGGCTAAGGCGATCACGGTCATTGGTCTGGGGTGGCTAATCTATGCGTTGCTCCGCCGATTTACGGTGAAGCTGCCCACTGCAGTCGAAAAGTTAGAAAACCTCATCGGCGTGATGAGCCTACTGCTGATCGGTCTCTTCGCTTGGGGCCTGGCCTAATTATTCAGTCTCTCTTCCACTCAAACTGCGGATTTCTGGGCCAACATTAAGCCTGAGGCGATCGCTCATTGGCATGAACCATGACCCCAGACGCTCTGAGAAGTCTAGCGACTGACTATAGCGTTTCATCAATTAATGCCAGAAACCTTATGGGATGGACATTATCAGTCCGCCCCAATTTCTTTACCTAGGGGCTGAAACCCTGATATCAAAGCACTGGAAATCTAAATGATGATAGCCCCTAGTTGGCGTTTGGTTGAGCGGGACGATAGGGCATCAGGGATTTTTCACCCTCAGCTTTGTCGCCAGCTGCCTTATCGTCAGCGCCCAAACCCAATGCCAGTAGAGGATTGTTGATGGCATCAGCTAAGTTAGCCATAGCGTAGCTCATTAATTCGTTGGGATTGAGCAAGATCCAGCCTTGGGCGGTCAGCTCGCGCAGTTCAAAGTGCAGGTGAGGGCCAGTCGAATTGCCGGTGCTGCCCACCAAACCTACGACTTCACCTTGTTTCACTGTTTCACCCGGACGCACTAAAATGCGCGAAAGGTGAGCATAGCGAGTTTCTAGAGAATCTTCAGCGTGGCGCAAAATAACGATTAAGCCATATCCGCCTAAATAAT
>JBCDFX010000612.1:0-2111 GCA_039177155.1 Cyanobacteria bacterium P01_H01_bin.119 | reverse complement strand
CTGATGACAGCCCCTTAGAAGAGAGCTTAGAGCCGTAAAAATTGGGTGCGGTTCGTATCGCGGCCAACAGTCTAAATTGAGACCCACCCCGTACCCTAGACGGTGTACTGAGCATTATCAGTTTCCATATTTAGGGTGCAAATGAACAGGGTGCAAAGAAACGGAGTTAGCCAGTGCTGCGCCATTTAGCTAGGGCCTCCCTTGAGGTGCTAGCCGCTAGAGCCAGGCAGACGGTCGCTGCAGGGCTACCTGGGCTAATGGGAGCCGCCGCCATTGTCGGCCCTGCAAGCCTAGGTCTCTTAGCAGCGGAGTGGAGTTTTCACCACCGACCAGCCCTTGCTCCCACCGCCGTTGATAGCCATCCAGCCCTGACGCGTCTATCCCAAATTAAATCTATAGACGCTTTAGACGCCTTAGCCAGTCAGCTTCAGGCCAATCTGCAGTATCAGGCTAATCGAAAGGCCAATGGTGACGATGCCGAAACCTTAGTACTCTACTGGGAGCAGCACCAGATTTATCAACGGGTTGCTTACCGATTAAAAAAAGAGAAAGCGGCCCAGTGGGTTTATACCGAGGCGATCGCCGCTGCGACTCAAGCCAATACTTACCAAAAAAAGCGCCATCAGATCGATCAAAACGGCGGTTCCCCATCTCTGGCAGATTTAGCCCACGAGTCCAAACTCTGGCAGCGATCGCTGACGCTGCTCAACCAGATTCCAGAGGATTCGCTGCTGGCAACCCAGGCTGTGGCAAAGCGTCAGACCTATCAGGCCATCCTAAGCGCGATCGCCTCTGAAGCAAACTATGTTACCCACGGCTTTTTGCCCGATATCGCAGCCCAAACCCCAGTGCCAAGGGCGCTGCACGTTACCCTCTGCCCGGTAGAGCTAGGCGACTGCCTGGATTATCAAGGCGATGTGCCCACGGCCAGCCCAGCCAGCTTGATTAAGGTTCCCTTAGCAATCGCCCTGATGGACAAAATGATGGATCAGGGCATTGATCTCAGCGAGTCTGTGCAGGTTCGCGGCTACAACTACACCGAGACGGGAGAAAGCAGCGTTAGCGTTAACCGGGCCTACAGCCTAAGGGCGCTGATGGGCAGCATGGTAAAGCACAGCAACAATATTGCCACCAATGAACTTATTGACTACGTCGGCTGGGACTATATCGCTCAGCGCCTCAGCGATCGCGGCTATCAAGCCACCAGCCTACGCAGCAAGCTCGTCGGCGAAAAAACTTATCCCAGCCACAATATAGGGCCAGGGCCAAACCGCATTACCACCAATGACCTCACTCAAATGGTGCGCCAGCTCTACCAGTTTCAGCGGCCTGAAGACGCGGCGTTGCTGGTTGCCCTACGAGGTCAGTCCAACCCTGAATTTGGGCAGCGAGCGATCGCTGAATTAAACAGCCCCCGCGTCACTTGGATTGGTGAAAAGTGGGGGCAAAATTCCCAAGTAATCGGCACTGTGCTGGTCTTTCGAGTAGACAAAACCCGATATGTCTTGACCGTTGCCATCGACCACAGCGCCAATATTGGCGCCCTACGGCAGGTTATTCGCTCCACCGTGCAGCACCTACTTAACAGCAGCGATTGGCAAACGCCAGTCTATATTTCCGGTGGACTTTAGATGGCCCCGTCCAAAATATATCGCGTTAGCTCGCAAAAGCCGTCTACTGCCGGGGCTTGAGTTAGAAATGCGGGACGGTGAGATAGGCGATCGAGATATTTTCTAAGATTTGCAACCCCCACAGATGCCGGAAAAATCGCCTGATTAAGCATGCTCTCGTCATTGGGGCTGTCGCCGACCGTTACAACCTGATGGCAAGACAGCGTTGGAAAATAGGTCGCCAATACCCGCTGCAGCCCGGCTGCTTTATCCTGAGCGATGGGCTTAATGTGACACTGCACCGTACTGTAGGTAAATCCCCACCCGTTGGCGCTGCAGGTGGTTTGTAACCAGTCCAACTGCTCGGGCTCTAGCCCAGCCACATCAAAGGTCCAGTCCGTTAAGCGAAGCGAGTTGTCGCTCGATTCAACAATTTCCGGCAATGTCTGCTGAAGCTGCTGAAAGAACTCCCCTAACTTTTGACGGTGTGCCGCAATGTCG
>JBCDFX010000611.1:0-2138 GCA_039177155.1 Cyanobacteria bacterium P01_H01_bin.119 | reverse complement strand
TTGGCGTTCTGGTTTCCACAGGGCAACCAAAAAGTTAGTTGAGCCTGTCCCGGCACAGCAGCCGAAGGGGTCATTAGGACAAGGCTGTGAGCAGATTGCTCTGCGCCAGCCACGCCAGCGATACCAGGTGGAGCACGCCATCTAACCAAAGTTACATCAAGACGGAGAAAATCTCAGAGAGCTTCGTCTAGAGGGAACTAGGAAAGAACAGGTATGATTTGTCCGGTAGAAGCAGAATCGATTGTGCAATATTTTTTGAATCCTTCAATATTTAGGCGTTTTACCATATCTCAGTGGGGCAAACTGCCGCGGTTATGGTGCCGTTTGCTACTGGTTGGGGTCTTAAGTCAATCCGTCGGCGCGGCAGCTTGGGCAAGCGAGGCAGAGCCCCTCAGCGGTGACGCCGACGGTGAAGGGGTCAGCCAGTCAGCGTCAAATCAGTCAGCGTCAAATCAAGCCAATGGGGTGCCGTTGCCTCTGCCGGTGTGGTCTGAGGCCGCGATCGCAGCTAGATCCGACAATGGGCCTTATCTTAGCCAAACTGATTTACCCATGTCGGGCTCCATAACGCTTGCCCAGGTTCAGGCGCTGCTGCCTGAGATGGCCCCAGTCTCAGAAGCTACTTTGCCCAGTGTTACAGATTCTGAATTTGGCGAGATTATTCTGGCTGATAGTACCGCTAACAGCGCTCCCAGTAACGCTGTAGACGACGTTGAAATTGACCCGGCCATTATTGAGCAAAGCCCCACCCTACAGCGCTGGCTTCAAGGTACGCCAGACCTGCTGGAGGAGATTCGCAACGACCCCAGCTTTCGCACCCGCATCCGGGTGGGCTATGCCAATTTTCCCTCCAGTGGATCGGTGGACGGCGTGCAGGTGGGTGTCGAAGATGTGTTTATTGGCCGCACCGGACTGACCCTCAGCGGCGACTACGGCCAGAGCTTTAACGGCGATCGCGAATCTTACGGCATTAATGCTCGCTACTATGTGCTGCCGCTGGGGGGATATTTTAATGTGGCTCCGGTTTTGGGCTACCGCGCCATTGAGACAGCAGGTTACAGTACCAGCGGACTCAATTTAGGTATCAGGCTTCAGGCAGTACTGTCCCGTACCGGGGCGGCTGACTTATTTTTTAGCCAGAGCTGGGTGTCTATTTTTGGTCAGGATGAAGTGGGCATTACCAGCCTGGGGGCGGGGTATGCCGTGACCCAAAATCTGCGGTTGTCAACCGAAATCCAGTGGCAAAATTCTCGCCAGCAAAAAGACAGTCGGGTAGGGGTGTTTTTGGAGTGGATGTTTTTTTAATCCCATTCCCACTGGGGGGTGACCGATTTTTTTCCCAGTGCGAGCATCCTGCTCGCGTATTGCCAGAAGCGGCCAAGATGGCCGCACTTGATTTGCACAAAAATTAAACCACTCTCGCATCGGGCAGTGGATAATCTGCCCTTTAGCATAAAAATATATAGCAGCCGAAGGAACGATTGGGACAAGTCTGCGCGTCAGATTGCTTGTGCGGCAACGACTCCAGCGACGCTGGATGCGGTAAGTAATCTGACCAAAGCTGTAGAACAAAAATAATGTGTTAACCTGTTTGATGCAGCAGACAGCAATGTCTGTTTATTTTTGTGGATTGATTTTAGCTGCAGAAGCGGGAAATAGATCGATTTTCTGCCGGCTGGCCGTTTTGAGATTTTTGTCCATTTATTGTCGAGAATATACACGCCGATTTTATGACCCAAGTAGTCGTTGGAGAAAACGAAGGTATCGAATCCGCCCTGCGTCGCTTTAAGCGTCAGGTTTCAAAGGCAGGGATTTTTTCTGAAGTAAAGCGGCGGCGGCATTTTGAAACGCCCCAGGAAAAGCGCAAGCGCAAGGCCGTAGCGCGCCGGAAGAAGCGTTACCGCTAGAGTTGATAGGCTAGGCTGGCGTTTTATCCGCCCGTCTATCTAACAATTCAGTCATTGTGACAGCCAGATTTAGACAGTTGAATCAAGACAGTTGGATCAAGACATTTGAATTAATCTAAACGCGATCGCACCGAGGCAGCAAACAAAGCCGCTTGGGTGCGATCGCGTAGGTTTAAACGGCCCAAAATGCTGGTGACATGATTTTTGACGGTGCCCTCAGAGATATAGAGC
>JBCDFX010000610.1:0-2141 GCA_039177155.1 Cyanobacteria bacterium P01_H01_bin.119 | reverse complement strand
CAAAAATCGGTGCAAATCTATATCCCTTGCACAGGCTGCAGAACACCCACCAGCAGACGAACCAGCACTTCTAGGTTGGCAGGTACGCTATAAAGATTCAAATCCCGTGTCATTTGACGCTGCTGACGGTCAAAGTATCCTAACTTCCAGGCGTCGCCTGTGGTAACTGCGCCGTAGAGAACAGGCGTACCGGATTCGAGCCACTGGTCTAGGGCAATCAGCTCGACAGCAAGCTGCACAAATCCCCGAGATAAATCGGCTTGTTTGGCCTCGATCACCAGCAAGTTGTTGAGCGATGGTATGTAATAGCCTAAAGATCCGCCCAGCAAATTGCTAACGCTGATGGGATACTCAATCTTTAAGCGGGTATTGGCAAAGTGGCAAATGGTTAACAAAATTGGGGCAATCAGGGTTTCCCGGCGGGCCATTTCACTGGTGAGGTCTACAAGCCGAAGCGATCGCCTCAAGGTCTGGTCTAAATCTGTCAGAAACGGTAGCGGTTGAGTGAACGGCAATAACTCTAAGTCATCTGTCCTAAGGGTGCAGTCAAACTCCGCCAGCAGGTCCTCTGGATCGTGGGGCATCTCTGCATAGCGACTGAAAGTGTAACTATCATTAGGGTTAAGCAATTTCATAGAGAATGTTTTTCCCAGGGGTTTTGTAACGGATATAGCAATTTCGTGTCCAATGAGGTACGGGCGGAGGCCTAGATTGACCGATATTCAATTGCTTCTATTCAATTGCTTCCTGTACCTCAAGCGATCTAAAAACGCTGTATATACGAGGTATCGCTTTCTCTTATCTTAAATAATCACCATGGGCTCAACCGCTGCCGTCACAATCACCCGGCTCTCCTCTGACCAGATTGAGGAGATGCGATCGCTGCTAGCCGTTTTTGGAGAAGCCTTTGACGAAGTCGAGGTATATTGCGGTGCCCAACCCAGTGCGGATTATCTAAAGCGATTCTTGAGCGCAGAGCACTACATCGCTCTAGTTGCCCAAAAGGAAGATGAAGTAGTGGGGGGTCTGGTGGCCTATGAGCTTCAAAAGTTTGAGCAGGAGCGCAGCGAAATTTATATTTATGATCTAGCGGTTGCGATCGCCCATCGACGAGAAGGCATCGCCACCCGGCTTCTGCAGACGATTCAGCAGATTGCCGTAGACACGGGGGCATGCGCTGTGTATGTGCAGGCCGACCAAGAAGATGACCCAGCGATCGCGCTCTATACAAAGCTGGCCTCGCCGGAAAACGTTTTGCATTTTGACATTCCGATAAAGGGCCATAGGTCGCGCTGATAAGCGGCTCAATATTAGAGACCTTAGCTATTGGAGATCTCAGTTTATAAAGCCCATCGACTCTATCATGGGTAATCAGCTGTAACCTTTGCGCGATCGCCTATGCTGCCCGCCAACGATGCCGAAGCTCTAATTTTGAGTTTGGTGAAGCCTTTAGATCCGGTTTGCGATGCTGAAGCAGTAGACCTTGCAGAATCCCTCGGCCAAATTTTGGCCCAAGATATCACCAGCAATTTAGATTTCCCCCACTGGGACAACTCAGCTATGGACGGCTACGCGGTGCGATTTGCCGATGTGCAACAGGCCAACGCGGCCAACCCGGTAAGTTTGACCGTAGTGGAGGATATTCCCGCCGGAAAAGTCCCTCAACAGCAGATTCAGCCGGGACAAACCGCACGCATTCTGACAGGTTCTATGATGCCGGCGGGAGCCGACACCATCGTGATTCAGGAGAATACGCAGCGTCAGGGCGATCGCGTTGTAATTCTCAGCGCGCCGCAGCCTCAAGGGTTTGTACGCCACCGCGCTAGCTATCACCAGGCAGGGGCAACCTTGCTAAAACGCGGCACCGTACTCAATGCACCAGAAATCGCAATTTTAGCGGCAGCTCAGTGCCCGCAGGTCATGGTTTACCGGCGGCCAACCGTCGCTATCCTTTCTACGGGAGATGAGCTGGTTGACCCCAACCAGCCCCTGCAGCCAGGGCAGATTGTAGACTCCAACCAGTATGCCCTGGCGGCGCTAGTCGCGCAGGCAGGGGCAATGCCTCTCTGTATGGGCATCGTGCCCGATGACCCAGCGGTGCTCGAAGATAAAATTGCCGCTGCGATCGCCCAGTCCGATAT
>JBCDFX010000609.1:0-2165 GCA_039177155.1 Cyanobacteria bacterium P01_H01_bin.119 | reverse complement strand
GCCTTCAGCCGGTAACAGTTCTCCTGGAATCATGACTTCACCTTTAGCTTGCTAATTAAATCTTGACGCAGCCCATTCAGATCTTGCTGTACCCGATAAATCGAACGCTGTAGCTCTCGCTCAAAAGAGGCTTCTGAAGCAGTCTCGAGCAGGGTTTCAAGGGCCTTAAGATGAGCCGTTTCAAGCGCTAGTTCGCTCGGCACTTTTACATCGGGCAGCACACCCGTTCCGTCCCAATTTTCCGATGTAGTTGGGTTGATTGCCCGCCCCGTAGGAATAAAGATCCAAAAGTGATCGTGAATCCGATAGCCTGCCCCAGGATTTGCGCCGCCTCGGGTCGTTTCACCAATCACCGTGACCCGCTTCAGCACTTTGAGGTTATAGGTAAACTCTTCAGCGGCAGAAAAAGTCTCTGGACTGGTCAACACATACACCGGTTTATTGACGTAGCGCTTACCCGGTAGATAGGGCAGTGTCCACCACTGCTGCGTTTGATTATTTTTGCGCCAGTGCAAATCATTGAGGTGAATTAAGGGATACGCCGGAAATAGATAGCTGCACAGCAGCGCCACCATGCCAGGCGCGCCGCCCCCGTTATGGCGCAGATCAATAATTAGGGCCTCAGTGTGGGCTAAAAACTGCATAGCCGCGATCGCAGTTTCAGCACCGAACTCCGGCGGCGCAAAACCATACAGCTCTAAGTAACCAATATTTCCAGCCAGGCGTTCCACCCGGTTGATATCAAAATTGCGCCAGCTGCTGAGCCACCGCTGCCGCTCTAGCTCCGCCGGTAACGGCGGATTATCAGGATTAAGTTCAGGCAAAATTTGAGGACTGTAAAACAGCTCTAAATGCCGATCTTGACTCAAATCCTGCAGTTGAGCAGTCAGCATATTGGTGAGCTGGGCAGCGGTTTGTGTGTCATTCTCCCCGACAGCATCCCATCGCTGCCTCAGGGCCTGCTGCATAGCCCCTGCCTTATCCACAGAAACATAGCGATCTAAGACATCAATTATGTTTTGAATGATGCGGCGCTGCAGCACCGCATCAACTGCAAAATTTTCCGGCTCCAGAGCGCCGCCGGAGTCTGCATCAGAAGATAAGTTAGGGTCTGCCATAACCAGATCTCTCCCTCCCCACGGAGGCAACCTTAGCGAATCGGATCGTGAACCGTCACCAGCTTGGTGCCGTCAGGGAAAGTAGCCTCCACCTGCACCTCGTGAATCATCTCAGCCACACCGTCCATCACATCGCTGCGGCCCAATAGGGTGGTGCCATAGCTCATTAACTCTGCAACCGTGCGCCCATCCCGTGCGCCCTCAAGAATAGCGGCAGAGATTAGAGCGATCGCCTCGGGATGGTTAAGCTTCAGCCCGCGATCTTTGCGTCGTTCAGCTACTAGAGCAGCCGTAAAAATCAGTAGTTTGTCCTTTTCCTGGGGAGAAAGCTGCATTAGCAGAGCATAAATGGAAGAATGCCCATAAGCGTACACAGGCCCACGCCGATTTTCAAGCCGCCGATCACAGGCCCCTGAAGCCCTACAGCCAGAGCCAGACTCCTAAGCACACCGCAGATATCGCCCTGGCTAAATTGTTTACCGCACCCAGTAACGCTATGCGGAATTCAAAAGTCAAAATTCAAAGTTCAAAAATAGAGACTGCCATCATTTAATGGTCAAGTCTTCATAAGGGTAGATGTCGTTAGCGCCGCAACAATCTGACTCGCAGCCTCCTCCTAATCCTCCCTTCGACTGCTACGTCCAAGCTAAAAACACAGTTCATTTAACGCCTGGGTTTGGGGCCACTTTCTTACCAACAGATCACCCCTTCCGCGAAGTCCAGAACGGCGGTTCGTTCTGGTCGATGGGGTCTGGGGAAAGCGAAATTTCCCCAGGCACTCCCTATCAACGAAGCCCCAACCGCCGTCTTACCCTTAGCCCGACTGGCCACAGTCCAGTGGAGACATTGAGCTTAAGATCTGATCAAACCAAACTTCAAAGCGATCGCCCAGAGCCTCCAGAGAATAACGGACTTCCGCCTGCTCTCGACAAGCACGACGATCAATTTGATCAATAGCTGCGATCGCCTCGGGATGGTTAAGCTTCAGCCCGCGATCTTTGCGTCGTTCAGCTACTAGAGCAGCCGTAAAAATCAGTAGTTTGTCCT
>JBCDFX010000608.1:0-2179 GCA_039177155.1 Cyanobacteria bacterium P01_H01_bin.119 | reverse complement strand
TGCGAATCGTTTCGGGACGCCGCACATATTGAAACAACAGCCAGCTAGGCACGGGCTGCAGCATAAACGTTTGAATCGCTTTTGCGATCGCCTGCCGCCAGGGGTTAGAGCGTTGCTCACTGGCCGGGCGATCTTCAGAAAATGGTCCGGCGCTATTCAGGAGCCCTACCCCGGCCACAGCACCGGCTACATCAGCGCCCAGACACAGCGCCGCATAACCGCCCAGAGAGTTACCGACAACAACTGCGGGCTGACCAATTACAGTTTGGACAAAATCAGCAAGCTGATCGCGCCAGAGCGTGCCGCTATACTGCCAGTCTGGTTTGGCCGAGCGCCCAAACCCAAGCAGATCAATCGCGTAGACCTCAAACTCGCGCTGCAGCCCGGCGATATTTTTACGCCAGTGATCGGTGGATGCACCAAAGCCATGAATTAGCAGCAGTGGGGGATAGTCTGGCCGGGAGCGTCCCGCTTTAACATAGTGAATAGCCTGTCCACGCCAATCCCAGTAGGCTGAGACGGGCGGCGCGATCGCCAGCGTCATTTTTGCAAATTTGAATTCTTACTTTTCAAATTGTAACGTTACTGTATTGCAACAAAACCGTATCGCAGCAGATGATTTCCGCCCAGTACGTGCCATCGCTTATTAAAGTTCTGACCGGGCTTACTCTTGGACTAGCTCTAGCAGCCTGCGATCGCATCACTACCGAAAGCCCAGAACTTGGCGCTGAGTCTGCCTCTGCCCCCCAAACGGAGCCAGCCGCACCCCCATCAACTTCTGACGCTGGCGGCGACTCACCATCTGAACCCGACGCGCCAACCGCCCCAACCGCCTCACTGGCTCCGGGAGACTACTGCTACAGCGCCGATACAGAGAGTTTGACTGGGGTAGTGCGCTTAACGGTGGCAGAATCAGACCAAATTGGGGGTGATAGCAGCGTTTCCATTCACGATGAGGAGGCCAGCTATTACACCAGCTACGGCCAAAAGTTCGAGGGAGACTTGGCGGGCACCGCCGCCGACCTCGATATCACCACCTGGATTGAATACGATCGCCAAACCGAGGCCGCCACCTGGACAGTTACTTCAGAAACAGTCACCGTGGACGACACTGTCTTTACCCGCGCGGATTGTGCTGCCGAAGCCGTGCTTAGCCCCTTCCGCGGTCCCACGGGCTTGACTGCTGCTGATCTGCTCGAAGACATCAGCATTGCCCAGCAGCAGCAAGTTCAATTTGCGCCAGGGACGAGCGGAACAACCTTAGAAAATAGCGTTGTCCGGGGCGATCGCGATCTCTACAGCCTGGGTGCCCGAGGGGGACAGTCTATGACGTTAGAAATTAACGCCTTAGAAGATAACGCCGCCTTTGCGCTAATCTCACCCAGCGGCTATCTCCTACTTCATGACGCCACCAGCGAAAACATTCTGCTGCCCCAAACTGGAGACTACACCATCATTGTGGGCAGCACGCGGGGCAACGCTAGCTACACCCTAGAGGTGTCGATTGAATAGGAGCGATCGCGATTTAATTTTGTCGTGATTTTGGAAAAATTGGCGATCGCTTGAGATAAGCCATTAAAAGCTGCCCTCCAAACAGCAGCAAAAAAGCAGGGTTATTAATCAAATACCGTCGCCAGAGTCGCCGGGGCTCCTGACTGAGACGATATAGCCACTCACAGCCCAACCGCATCATCCAACGGGGGGCTTGAGACACTTCCCCACTGTGAAAAGCAAACGCTGCTCCTACACCGACCATCACCGCATTTAGCCGCCCGTGCTGACGGGCCATCCAGTATTCCTGCTTGGGGCAGCCTAAGCCCACAAATACAATCCTTGCGCCAGATTGAGAAATCCGCTCAATATCATTAGATTCCTCTTCGGTCGTTAGGGCTCTAAATGGTGGAGAATGAAATCCAGCAATGGGTAAGCCAGGAAACTGCTGTCCCAGCGCCGCAGATAATTTTTTCAGTGTTTCTTGGGTGCCGCCGTAGAGATAAATTGGGATTTGCGCCTGAGCAGCGCGATCGCATAGCGCTAGCATTAAATCTGGCCCATAAACTCGGCTTTGATTTGCCACCCCCAATAGCCGTAATCCAACCACTAAAGGCATGCCATCCGGTGTCACCAGCGCAGCCTGATTGACAACCGCTTGAAACGACCGCTCCCAATATGCAGTCAT
>JBCDFX010000607.1:0-2207 GCA_039177155.1 Cyanobacteria bacterium P01_H01_bin.119 | reverse complement strand
GCTAGCACCGGGTCAGGCATCAGTCGCAGATAGTCAGCTGCCACCTCTAATGGAACATGGCGATTGCCCAGGTGATAAGCCCCTCGCAGCAGCGCCAGGGGAGTAGATGCCGTGACGGACAGTACAGGCTCAGCCTTGGCTAACACCCTAATCGCAAGATTTGACGCTGCCGGCGTTAGCTCGCTTACCAAAATATCGCCGTCCGCTAGCACCGTCCCCCGAGGCAGTTGTAGCAGCACGGGCTGACCATCATCGGTGGTAAAGCGGTGGCGCGATCGCGTGCGTTCATCCGCCGTCAACGACAGGGTTATCAAAGCTAAGTCAAAAGCGGCGGTCTCCTCAGGAGACAATCGACGAGTCACAGTCAACATAAAGCTAACGCTGAAAACAAATTTTCAAACTGGGCCTTAAAACCGAGTTATATGGTGCTGGCCCAATTGCTCACGGCACCTAAGATCACTAGGGCTCTGACTATAAAAGCAATTGAACTCGCAGTCTCGTTCTAATCGTTTCTTCGGCTGCTATCAAGCCGACTCTGGCACCCATACCGAAACCGACCCGCCATTGCAGCGAAACTCTCCCCAGCCCTTTTCATTGGTGGTAACGGGCTCCTGAATATGCTCGGTAATATCAATATAGGTGCGATTTGCCTGTCCAACTTCCATCCATTTGGCAGCGCCATCGCCGTTGCTCAGCAACACCGCCATACCGCCGGGGTGTTCATCACTGCCTAACCGCGTCCAACCAACGGAGTTGCTCTGATCGAAATAGTCATACTGGTCTCCATAGGCATAGCTGCGCCGCGCCGCTAAAAACCGATCGATAATCCACTGGTGTTTATCCAGCCAGATTTCATATTCCTTGCCGTCTTTACCCTTATCGGTGTAGTGGGCGCCGTAGTAGTCGGCATAAAAGATACAGGGGTAGCCATCTCGCCGCAGCAAGATCAGAGCATAGGCTAGAGGCTTAAACCAGCCTTCTACAACCGATTCCAATGCCTGCAGCGGCTGGGAATCGTGATTTTCAACCAGGGTAACGGCTAGGGCCGGCTGCTCTTTTACCAGGGTATCGTCAAAGATCTGGCGTAAATCGTAGTTTTTTCCGGCTTTGCTGGCTTCGCTAAAGTTGTAGTGCAAGGGCGCGTCGAACAGCATTACGTCGCCCCCCGTGACCTTAATAAAATGGTGAAGCGCTTCGGTTTGATTAGACCAGTACTCGCCCACGGCAAATAGCGGTTTGCCTGACGCCTCTCGGCAGTGGTTTAGCCAATCCGGGAAAAATCCGGCCCGCACATGCTTTACAGCATCAAATCGAAAGCCATCGACGCCAGTGGTTTTGACAAACCAAGTGCCCCAGTGCCTTAGCTCTTTTTGAACGTCGGGATGCTCTACGTCCAAATCACAGCCCATCAAGTAGTCAAAGGTGCCTTTCTCTAGATCAACTTCGCCATCGAATGCTTTGTCTTTAAATAGATAAACGGCTTGGGCATCTTGACTGTTGGCGTTGTAGTCTACGGCGTCAAAGTGCCACCAGTGCCATTCCATCTCAGAATATTTGCCTTGACGACCGGGAAAGGTGAAATGGCTCCAGGCTTGGATGGTGTGGTAGTCTCCAACGGGCTGGTTGCGATCGCCGGGATTATAGGGACGAGCTTCAGCCTCTTCTTTGTAGTCGGCTCCCATTTTATGGTTAAACACAACGTCGGCGTAGATGCGAATGCCCGCCGATTGGGCAGCTTCAATGGCAGCGATATATTCGTCCTTGGTGCCGTATTTTGTACGAACAGATTCCTTTTGATCAAACTCGCCTAAATCAAACATGTCATAGACGCCATAGCCCACGTCATAGCCTCCTCCAGTGCCTTTATAGGCGGGCGGCAACCACAGGGAGGTGACTCCCGCTTTGGCAAGGGTTTGGACACTGTCCTTAACCTGGTTCCACAATGTTCCATCCGGAGGGATGTACCAGTGGAAATACTGCATCATCACGCCATTGGGTTCAGACATGAGTCAGTCTTCCTAAGTAGATGGAGTAAAAATTGGCTCGTAAATTAATTGAGCGATCGCGTTTCCAAATCTTCTGCCCAAAACCTCAGATAGTTCAGCTTAGACAGTTTAGCCAGAGAACCTGCCTGAGACAATATCACGGTTCCCCAACAAGCGGTGTATTTCTCCAGATAAGCAATCCGCCGAAAGGTTCGGCCAGGG
>JBCDFX010000606.1:0-2207 GCA_039177155.1 Cyanobacteria bacterium P01_H01_bin.119 | reverse complement strand
TTCTAACGAGCTAGAGCAGCAGTTTACCCTAATGATTGGTACGGTGCGCACCATTCGCAACCTGCGAGCAGAGGTGGGCATTAAGCCCTCAGCGGCGATCGCGGCCCTGCTGCAAAGCGACAGCGCGGCGGAGCGGCAGATCTTAGAGGCCACCCGCAGCTATATCGGTGATTTGGCCAAGGTCAGCGAGTTGACGATTACCGCTAGCCTAGACGCCGAAGCCCCAGAATCTTCCGACCCCGAAGCCCCCCAAGCGCCCTCAGCTAGTACTGCCCCTGAACCCGCTCCGGTTGCCCAGAGCGTAATGGCCCTACTTGAGCGTCCGGTCATCACCATCAGTCAGTTCTACAGCCAGGCCAAAAAGCCCCTAAAGACCTTGGTGCTCCTATTTGCGCTGTTGGTGGTGCTGCGGATTTTGGGCGCTGCGGTGGGCACCATTGACTCTATTCCGCTGCTGCCTAGATTCTTTAAGCTAGTGGGCATTGGCTATGGCGTTTGGTTTATTCGCCAAAATCTCTGGCTGGCTAGCGATCGCCGCCAAACCGCGCAGCGATTCAGCCAGTTTTGGCAACAAATCGTGGGTCAAGCCGCAGCGCGATCGGCCCAGCAATCCACAATCACTGTGCCCAGCACCCCGGTTCAGCCGCAGCCCAAACCCCAAATTGCTGACGCGGCAGCTCAATCTACCGCTGCAGAACCAGAAGCGCCCCCCAAAATGATTGCTGGCGTCATTGGTACTGTTCAGGTGCTGATTCCGCTGACCGGCGTGGTGGATGTGGATGCCCTGCGAGCCAAGGTAGAAAAAGACTTAGGCAAAGTAGAGGGAGAAATCAAGTCTCTAAGCGGGCGGCTCAGCAATTCAGGCTTTGTTGACAAAGCCCCAGCACAGGTCGTGCAGGGTGCCCGAGACGCCTTGGCAGAAGCCCAAAAGCAGGCCGAAATTTTGCGCGATCGCCTCAAGATGCTGTAGCCGCTATGGGCTCAAAGGGGTGAAACTGGGCTCCCTGGCCCTGAGCGCAGAGATATAGCCTCCCCTGGGATGCCGCAGATGGGTAAAGTGTCACAATGGAAACGCGTCCAGATTTTTGGGAGCGGTTATGCTGCTGTCTCAGGCTGACTTAGCGTCAATCCAAGCGCAATACCCAGACCATCGCCTGGAACTGGTGAATGGCAAGGTCATTGTGATGAGTCCATCCGGCTATGAATCAGATGAAGTAGCCGCTGAAGCCATTCGTCTTCTGGGCAATTGGGTGCGCCCACGCCGGTTAGGCCGGGTCGCAGCCTCTAGCGCTGGCTTTCGGTTGCCCAATGCTAATCAGGATGTGCGGGCACCCGATGCCTCATTTGTCTCGGCTGAGCGCTTGCGGCGCAGCCCGCAGTCTTTTGCAGAGCTTGCCCCTGACCTAATGATTGAGGTAAAGTCCCCAACCGATAGCCTAGATGAGCTAGAGGCTAAAATTTCAGAGTTTTTATCTCTCGGCACCCAGGTTGCATTGCTGATTAATCCACAAACGCAAACAGTAGCTGTATACCGAGCCGAGCAGCCTGCCGTAATTCTGGCCAATCAGGATAGGCTCACCCTACCTGATATCTTGCCGGGCTGGGAGGTTTCTGTCGCCGAGCTATGGCCCCTGGTTTTTGAATAGCTCAAACTGTGCAAAGTCCCCGCTTATTTATCCAGAGCACGACCTACTCTCCAATCAGATGGAGGTTGTTCTTCTCTCTAGGAGATTTTGTCAAAGGCGGCATTGTAGATTTTTTCGTTGGCTTTAACCGACTTATTGAGATCAACGACTGGTGCAGGATAGTCCACTCCGATTTGCATCTCAAAGCGCTTTTGTTCCACAGAGTCTAGGGTCCAGGGCTGATGTACTTTTTTGGCTGGAACCTTGGCTAGCTCCGGGAGCCAGTGTTTAACGTATCTGCCCTCTGGGTCATAGTCTTTAGACTGCTTCGGAATATTGAAATAGCGAAAGCCACGAGCGTCGTTGCCAACGCCAGCGGTGTAGTTCCAGTTGGCGTAGTTGCTGCATACGTCATAGTCCACCAGCATTGATTCAAACCATTCAGCGCCCATGCGCCAGTCAATGCCCAGATTTTTAGTCAAAAAGCTGGCGACGTTTTGCCGTCCTCGGTTAGACATAAAGCCTGTGGCGGCAAGCTCTCGCATATTGGCATCCACCAGGGGAAAGCCTGTTTTACCCTCA
>JBCDFX010000605.1:0-2262 GCA_039177155.1 Cyanobacteria bacterium P01_H01_bin.119 | reverse complement strand
GACTAGTCTTCATAGGCTGGACTTTATATACATGCTGCTCCATAACAGCAGATGTTTGGGTTGTTATTCTGTTTCAACCTTAGCTGATAAAGCCTAGCAAATACTATACGAACCTTCACGAAAAGGGCCGCACCTTTATTCCCTAACCTCTGAAAATTGCTGGTTCGTGGCTTTAGAGCATCCATAAAGCACTCTCGAATTGTTGCGATTAGTTGCGTGACGACGCAAATATTCAACACCAGGCCAAGTGATCGTGCCGCCGAATCTAACGAAAAGTGAGCGTTTTCCCCTCTGCTAGTTGGCCAAGGTAGGCCAGGATCAGTCCATTAGCATCAATCTAGCGCGTTTGAAATTATGGCGCGATCGCCTTCAAAATATGAGTTGGCACCTGATGAAAATATCGCTGACGAAACTGTTCTTCCGCGATCGCGCCCAAAAACTGCTGCACGACTGGCGACTCCACATCTGCGATCGCTGGTGGAATCTCGCTAATTGCTAACCCCTCATCGCTGCGGTCGAGAGTAAAGTTTAGCTCTTCCAAGGCTTGCAGGCCAAATTCTAAAGTGCGATCGCTGAGATTCAGCTTTTCCAATAGCTGAGGCCGAGTAGCTATAGTGCCCGTGCGATGCAGATACTTTGCCAGGCCAATCAGGGTTTTAAAGACATCCTGGGGCGATCGCTTGGGGGGCGGTTCAAAGGCTAAGGTCAGCGATCGCTGCTCTGTGTTGGCCCGTGATATCCAGCGGTTGAGATCCTGCCAGCTATCAGGGCAGTGGTTCAGCGTCAAACTATCGGACGGATCTGGGTCATCCGATTGAGACTGGCGGCGATCGATCACTCCCAACTGCGCGGTTCGCATCAGAGGCTGATGGACGCTGGGGCGAACCGCGAGTAAGCGCACCTCATAACGCTTTTGGTAGGCATTGAAATCTAACTCGACAATCACATCGCAGCGCCCGTCGGGCACATCCTCTTTGTAATGCTCCCACCACAGGCCAGGAAATTTCTCGCCGGTTGACGCATCACATAGATTGAACTCGGTTTTGATGTACCGCAGCTTGCCGCCGCTGCGATCGCTAATGTTTTTATTCCATACATTTTCAAACCAAACGTTCTGAAGTAGCAGTCGGGGCACTGGATTGCCCATGCCGCAGGGCTCCAAAAACTTTAGCTCCCGAAACAGGGTTTTTCCCTGTCCTTCAGCTAAATCTGCCACCGTGACGGTGATATCTGCCGTTAAGACTTGCCTTTGCGCTAACGCCGCAGCGCCCTGTAGTTCTCTCAACTGTCGGTTGATGGCGTCTCGAAAGAGCGGAATATGGTCAATGAGTAGGCTGAGGCCAGCGGCAAACGGATGCCCACCGAAGCTGGTTAGTAAATGACTTTGATTTTTAACCAGCGCGTACAAATCAACGCCACCCACAGATCGAGCCGATCCCCTGGCCAGGCGATCGCCGTCCTCTGATTCAGACTTCAAGCTCTCACTCAATAGAATTGTTGGTCTGCCGTATCGCTGGGCGACCTGTCCTGCCACCAGACCCAAGACACCTATAGGCCACTGGGGATCAGAGAGCACCAACACTTGGGTTGTAGAAAGATCGACCTGTTCAATCTGGGCCTCGACTTGGCTGAGCAAATCTTTTTGCAGCGCTTTGCGGCGGGCGTTGGCCAGTTCGGTTTCATAGGCTAGGGTTTTGCAGCGGGCAGCGTCGCGGCTGGTGAGCAGTTCCACACAAAAGCTGGCGTCGCCGTGGATACGGCTAACGGCGTTGATACGAGGGCCGATGCCAAAAGAAATATCCGTGGGGCGATCGCCGCTGCGTTTGCAAAACCCCAGTAGATAGGCAATGCCCGGTCGCGTGGCCTGTTCTGGCGCTGCCTGGGTTTGGGTTTGCAGTTTTTCGATGCCTTGCTGGGCTAGATAGCGACAGTCGCCTTTGAGTTCAACCAAGTCTGCAATTAGGCCAATAGCTACTAAATCTAGCAGGGTCTCCACCGGGCGCTGGGGCTGAGGCAGGCTCTGATAGAGCGCTTCAATCAGTTTGTAGGCAACGGCAACGCCAGAAAGGGTGGCAAGGGGATGGTCTGATGGCAGCGATCGCGGATTAATAATCGCCGCAACTGGAGGCCGATTTTCAGGCAAGGTGTGATGATCGGTGACAATAATGTCGATGTCCAGACGATTAATATCAGCGATCTCCTGTAGATTAGTGCTGCCGGTGTCGCAGGTCACAATCAAAGCTGCTCCCCAGTCTGCTAGTT
>JBCDFX010000604.1:0-2266 GCA_039177155.1 Cyanobacteria bacterium P01_H01_bin.119 | reverse complement strand
GTAGTTATAGACCTGCATACCGATGACCGTGAACGTATTTTGAAGGATGCGGCACAACTACAGCTGCCGCTCTCTATTCAGTCTGACATAGTCACCAGCAGCCTTTCCACGACGACGACGATTGCTCTCAACCATCAGCATAATCTTGATGACTTGCCCCACTTTCTACCATGGCGCGTCATCAATAAATTTTAGAAACCTTGTGTGATCAGCATTGGAGCGCTGGCATCAACTTTATCGGCTAGGGACTGCAATCATTTTCGGGCCCAGAGTCTGGTTCTAAATGGATGACAGCCCTTAGGGATGAGGATTAAATAAATTACTGAGGCCAAGCCGGATAACCTTTCCCCTCCTGGGAGGGGCAGCGGGGTGGGTTGCCCTTGAGTGCGAGGGTTCTGAACCCACCCCGCCTACGGCACCCCTCCCGAGAGGGGAAAACCGGCACATGATTAAATTCCCGATCCTTAGTCCTTCGGGGGCGGCAAAGCTAATAACTCTGCTGAAGGGGAGGCTTACCCATTGCCGACAGTCCAGCGACACATCTTGCGCCTCAGCCCCCCGGCCCCAATCGCCCTTATACATCTTTAGGCATCGGGACAGTTTTAGGCATCGGGACAGTCAAAGATACGAGGCTGCTCCGTGGCGACTTTACCTTGAACGGTTTGGCCAACTTCTAAGCGATCGCGGGTCGCGGTACGAGCATACAAAATATCGTCCGTCGCCGTGGTCAGGGTGTAGCGATATTCCCGGCCTAAAAATTGGCGATCGCGCACGACTAAATTTCCCGTCGGGTGGGGCTGCAGGGTGAGATCTTCTTGGCGCACCATCAATTCACCGAACGCAGCATCAGGAGCGGTCGCATTGGTGGCAAAGGTGCCGAGCACGGTTTTCCAAACGTCGCCGTGGCGCTCGGCCCGCAAAAAATTGGCCTGAGTGACAAACCCCGCCATAAAGCGAGAACGCGGCTGACGATAGATCGCTTCAGGCGGGCCGAACTGCTCCACTTGCCCCGCCCGCATCACCGCCAAGCGGTCAGAAATGGATAAGGCTTCTTCCTGATCGTGGGTGACAAATACTCCGGAAGCGCCGACGCCTTTCAAAATGTCTCTCACCTCTTGCCGGAGATAAAGCCGCACCTGTACGTCTAAATTGCTAAAGGGTTCGTCTAGCAAAATCAGGGAAGGTCGCGGGGCGATCGCGCGCGCCAGGGCCACTCGCTGCTGCTGCCCCCCCGACAGCTCATGGGGGAAGCGCTGTTCAAAGCCTTGTAGACCCACCAGGGCGATCGCTCTGGTGGCCTCTTCCCGAATTTGGGATGCCGCCAGCTTGCCCCGCCGGGCTTGAGTTTTGAGCCCAAAGGCTACATTGTTTAACACGCTGAGGTGAGGGAACAGAGCATAGTCCTGAAAGACGACCCCCACATCGCGCCGCTCCGGGGGCAGCCATACCCGACCGTCACAAATGGGTTGCCCGGCCAGTTCTACAACGCCAGCTTGAGGCCGCTCAAACCCCGCAATCAGGCGCAGCAGGGTGGTTTTGCCACAGCCCGATGGCCCCAACAACCCCAGCAAATCTCCTTGATTCAGCGTGAGGCTGACTTGATCAACCGCTGGCGTCGACTGTCCCGCAAACTGCTTGGTCAGCGCATCGAGTTTCAGAATGACGGGTAAGTCCATGAGGTGCCGATAGCCCAGGTAGCCGATTTATGGCGAATAATCTTCAACAAATCATACGATACGGCGATGGTATGGCCACCGACAAAACTCCTGGTAGCATTTGCTGGAGTCGGTCATCTCAGCCGCGCTTAACGAATGGCAAACGAATTGATTAGACTGGGTGCAGAATATTTCTCAGCCGATTAATTGCGATGCCCACTTATCCCGGAATTAGCCGCGACGCGTTTCGTCACCCCCTTGACCAACAAGCGGAAGCCGCCCTGCGAGCTTTTCCGGGCTTCGATATTGTCGCCCGCAAGTTTGTAGAATTTATGTACGAACGGCCGCAGTTTGTGTCGCTCATGGGCAACAACGTGCAGGTCGGGCCACAGCAGTACGCCACGCTCTACAACATGTTTCGCGAATGCGTACAGGCACTTGATGTACAGCCTGCCCCTACGCTATTTGTGGCGCAAAATCCCCAGGTCAATGCCTATGCTATTGGTGAAGAGAACCCTTGCGTGGTGCTTAACACGGGGCTGCTGGACTTATTGAGTGATGCCGAGATTCGCACGGTGATGGCCCATGAACTCGGTCATGTGAAATGCGGC
>JBCDFX010000603.1:0-2311 GCA_039177155.1 Cyanobacteria bacterium P01_H01_bin.119 | reverse complement strand
TGATTGGCAGCAGTTGATGCCCCTTTTAAAAGCTCAACTAAAGGCTCAACCGGAGCGAAAAAGGGTTACTGAAACAAGCAATTTCACAACCCGTATTCACCCAACAGCGCGACCTGCCATTGCGATTGCCCGTGATTCGGCCTTTAACTTTTACTACAGAGACAATTTGGATCAACTGGTGTCTCTGGGGGCAGAACTGATTACCTGGAGCCCGATGGCGGATGCGGCCCTGCCAGCGGGGTGCCAGGGGCTGTATCTGGGCGGCGGCTTTCCCGAAGTATTTGCCGCTGAGCTATCGCAAAATAAACGAGCGCGTCAATCTATTCGGCAGGCGATCGCTGCCGGAGTGCCAACCTACGCCGAGTGCGGCGGCTTAATGTATCTCTGCCAGAGTTTGACAGACTTTGCGGGAGCGACTTGGCCAATGGTGGGAAGCTTACCTACCCAGGCAGTGATGGATGATGTTTTGACCCTGGGCTATCGGCGGGCGATCGCACAACAATCGACCCCCCTTTTGGCGGCTGGAGCGGTCGTTCGGGGGCATGAGTTCCACCGCTCGCGTCTGACAACTGCTCCCAGCCAACCAATCTATGCTCTGGGTTCACTTAACGCGCCTAGTTTAGATCGCCTTGAAGGCTGGAAAATCCACAATCTTCACGCCTCTTACCTGCATCTTCATTGGGGCGAACGACTGGAGATGCCCCGAAATTTTGTAACTGCCTGCGCCCGCCAGAAGCCGCTGAATTAGCCTAAATTTAATGCAGGACTTAGGCAAAAGCCCCTATATCCCTAAAATTTTGGGAGCTTGAATCTGTGAGCAATCTGACCAAAGCGACAGAATTACTGCCGCAAAGATATCCAGGTGATATGCTTCTGGTTTCAGGTACGGATTTTTGGGTCCGATGGTCTGATGGTCACTTCTCCGTTGTCTTCAGATTTAACCGCACAGTCGGTCAAAATTTTGGTCGCCGATGGCAATTCAGACAGCAGTCAGGCGCTGCTGCAGCTGCTAACGGCGGAGGGCTACCCAGTTTTTCAGACGGTTCAGGCAGCCGAAACCCTGCAGAGGGTGGACGCGATCGCGCCGAATATTATCTTACTCAACACTGAAATCCCCAATAGAGGAGGATTATCGGTCTGTGAGACGCTGCGGCAGTCTGCCAACACCCAGGATATTCCGGTGATATTTTTTGGGCCAGCCGATCGGCCCAACCTGCGCGTTCGCAGCTTTGAGGTAGGCGGCAATGATTTTATTGGGATGCCGCTCCATGCCGAAGAAGTTTTGATCCGAGTGCAAAATCAGCTTCAGCTATATCAACGGCGGCAGTTGCTGAGCCAGCAAAACGCCTCTCTGCTCTCAGAGGTCAGAGAGCGAGCCCTGATCGAGGCGTCTCTACGGGAGACAGAGCTAAAGTACCGCACTATTTTTGAAAACGTCAGCGAGGGAATTTTTCAGTCTGTACCTGACGGAGGCTACATCAACGCTAATCCAGCCCTAGCTAAAATTTACGGCTACGATTCGGTCGAAGACTTAATGAGCAGCGTGACCAATATTGGGCAGCAACTCTACGTCGAGCCAACCCGCCGGGCCGAGATTTTGGCCTATCTGCGGCACTATGGCGATTTAAGCGATATTGAATCGGAAGTTTACCGAAAAGACGGCAGCCGTATTTGGATTAGCGAAACCATCCATGCTGTGAGGTCAGACAGTGACGGCATCTACCGTATGGAAGGCACGGTGCAGGATATTACGGAACAGCGCAATTTAGAATCTGCGCTGCGTAAGCAGCGACGACAGACCGAGCGGCTGTTATATAATGTGCTGCCTTACCAAATTGCCCAGCGCCTCTGGAGCGGAGCAAACACTATTGCTGAGAGCTTTGACTACGTCAGTGTGCTGTTTGCCGATTTAGTGGAATTTACCCGGGTTTCAACTCAGATGTCGCCAAAGGATTTGGTGGATTCTCTCAATGCAATTTTTTCAGCCTTTGACCAGCTAGTTGAGCAATACAAACTGGAGAAGATCAAAACGATCGGAGATGAATATATGGTGGCGGGCGGACTACCGCTCTCCTCAGATGACCACTTGGAGGCGATCGCCCGCCTTGCACTTTCTATGCAGACGGTGATTCAGCGCTTTAAGCGTCCGGACGGCACTCCGTTTCAACTGCGCATTGGTATCAGCTGCGGCCCTGTTGTGGCAGGGGTGATTGGCATCAAACGCTTTAACTACGACCTGTGGGGAGATACGGTTAATACCGCCAGCCGGATGGAGACAACCTGCCTCCCTAATCATATCCAGGTGACCCAG
>JBCDFX010000602.1:0-2330 GCA_039177155.1 Cyanobacteria bacterium P01_H01_bin.119 | reverse complement strand
CCTCCAGCAGGCCGAGCGCGAAGTCCTGCAAGATCAGCTCGAAGCCCATCGCCTGGCCCAAACCCTCAATCGCCTCAAAACGCTCAGCGTCCTATGGAAAAAAACGCCCCGTCCCTCCCCCCTAGCCTTTCCCCTGCTAGTTGAGCGGCTCAATACGCGTCTGTCGAATGAAACCCTAATGGAGCGAATTCAGCGGATGAAGCAGCAGTGGGCCAAAAAATAGGCCCGGCCATTAAGCAACTGTCCCAAGCAGATATATGGCGCTGGTCAGGGTACTTTTATCCCTCTTCAATAACGCTGGAAAATGCGTAGGCGATCGCTCCAGCATTAAAGGATTTGCAGACTACCGCTGAGCGCGGTCAGCGCGGGATCGACCAGCGGTGCACCGTCATCAGTTGCCGCGATCGCAATTAAAAAAATATTTTGTTCTGCCTGCTTTGCCAGCACCCGTCCTTGCACAGGCTGTGTACTGCCGCCCACGCTTAGCCGCCCTGCCCAGGCAATCTGCACCCCGCCGTCGGGAATCGCTTCAAATCCTGTGGTTTGAAAGCCTTCTCCCTGGGCAAATGTGGTTTTTACCGCTTGGGCTAAAGCCGCATCGGTCAGGGCCACTTCAGCGTCATCTGTGCTGCCCGTAGGCAGCACCACCACCGTATAGGCCAGGTTGCCGTCTGCCGATTCGAGCAACGGGTTACCTGCAACTGTTGTGATGGCAAATCCATCTAAAATGCCCACCTGAAAACGTCCCTGGGGATCTTCAAAATTACCCGTCAGCTCAGGTATCGCTGGCGCATCGGTGGGGACTTCCGCCGGCGCGTCCTCGGCTTGAACCATTAGCATATCTGCAACCGCAGCCCTATCTTGGGCGATCGCGGCCCCGCTGCGGCTATCGTGCAGCTGGCTGAAAAAAAGTACCCCAATCAGACTGATCAACCCAATGCCAACCGCCCAAATTGAACGCTGTTTCACTGCCCTCTCGCCCCGCTGACTGAACGCCTATGGCAAAGAGCATAGCGATAGACCGTTGATTTGGGTCGCCCCGTTGCGAAACTTTAGTCATTGAATCACACATTGCTGAATAAACTCAGCCGCAGTCAGGGTGGTGGAATCGTTGGATAGCAGCCGATCGTCTTGGCTTACCCCTTCGTGGCGACGGTGGCAGTATCCCCAAACGTGGTCGGGCGATCGCCATAAATCTAAGTGTCTAACGGGGGGATCGGCATAAAAGCTATGGTCTCCCGCTCCTAGCAGCGCCGAGCTCCAGTGGGTAAAGTAATCGTGGCTGAGGCGATAAATCGGAAACGGGGCGGCAAGGGGAACGCCCCAGCCGTCTAGGGCAAGCAAGGCAGCAACGGTTTGATAGCGGTAGTGCCAGTGGTGAGCAGCCGCGATCGCCCCCACCGTTCCGGCGCTAAAGGCAACGAGGGTCAGGGGCTGGGCCGGATCGACCGACTGAGCCAAAAATATCCGCAGCTGCCGAGGTGAAAGCGGCGAGCCTGGGTACTGTAAGAGCGGCTGGGAAAACTCGCGGACCGGTATGGCCTGGCGAAAGCGTTGGGTCAGCTCAGGCCCATGCAGACCCGGACATAAAACAGTGGTCATCGTCTTCTTCCTTGCCAACGACGGTTGCCGTTCGGTTCTACCCATAGATTGTCGCTGACATTCGCAGTAGGGTCATATTAAGCACATATCGAGATAAGGCAATGGTGTTGCACAACCAGATTTGTTCAACATTGAGCGGAATTTTAGCTCTAGAGGCGGTCGATTCAGCAAGCTTTGGTGCGGCCACTCTTGCAGAAGATAAGGCCGCATCTGGCACAGCAACGGCGACCGACAAGGCGGCCTCAGGCGACGCTGTTTCAGGCGGCGCTATTTCAGACCACTGGATTGAGTCAGAGACCAGCTACGGCGATCGCGTTCATCGGCAATCTCTTGCTGCCCAGCAGCAGACCCTAAGGGCTGAGGCCGAATGGCGAGCCGGGGTTGCCGCTGTAGACGATTTGATTCGGAGTCTTCAGCGGCAGACCGGAGATAATCCAGAGCAAAGCAAAGGCGTAGATGGGCTGGTGATGTCCGGACCGCTGCCCGTGCTATCTGCCCCCGCTACTGCTGGCGGTCTCTCAGCCTGGATATTTACCGCTGGCGCTGGAGACGATCGCTCCCTGTTTCAGCGCCAAATTCAGCCTGCTGGGTTTTCTGCCTGTTCCCACGACCATAATTTAGAGGTGCTGCCGCTGCTGCCTCAAGATCCCCTATCGGCGGAGCGTTTCTGCCTGGTTTCAACCCGTATGCTTAGCCTAGTGATGGTTCTGGGGGTCGATGATGAGGGG
>JBCDFX010000601.1:0-2356 GCA_039177155.1 Cyanobacteria bacterium P01_H01_bin.119 | reverse complement strand
GCTGGAATTGCCAAAATCATCGAAGAAAATCAACCGAATGATGCCGAGCAAGCGGCGATCTCAGAGTTATTAAGTCAGATTGAAAACATGCCTTCAGAAGATGTCAAAAGTCAAGTCCAAAACCAGCCTTAGCAGCGCATTTCTTGTCAATCATTAGATGCGAAACTGGTACACTACTTTGCTCAAGAAGATCAGATAATAAACATGAAATTCAGCCTATTCTATTTCGATGGTGACGGCTCCGTGGCCCGTCCCAATCAATACCAGCTGCTAATTGAGAGTGCCAAATTTGCCGACCAAAGCGGATTTACCGCCGTGTGGACCCCGGAACGACATTTCCATGCCTTTGGGGGCCTCTATCCCAATCCCGGCTTGACCAGCGCCGCCCTTGCCATGGCGACGGAAACCCTGCAACTGCGGGCGGGTAGCGTCGTCGTGCCCCTGCACCATCCCGTGCGGATTGCCGAAGATTGGGCTGTGATTGACAATCTCTCTAACGGGCGGGCGGCGATCGCCTTTGCCTCCGGTTGGACCATGGACGAATTTATCCTGTCGAGCACTCCTCACGCTAGTCGCAAAGCCCAAATGTGGCGAGGGATTCAGCAAGTGCAGCAGCTCTGGCAGGGGGCAGCGGTTGACTTCCAAGACGCCACGGGCAAAACGGTCTCGGTTAAATCCTTACCCCGGCCCCTCCAGCCTCAGTTACCCATCTGGATTACCTGCCAGTCCACCGAAACGTTCATCGAAGCCGGTCGGTTGGGGGCTAATATCCTCACCTCCCTATTGGGGGGGACGTTAGAACAATTAGCGCCAAAAATCCAGGTTTATAAGCAGTCTTTAAGCAAGCATGGGCATGATCCCAATTCAAAAACTGTCTCGTTAATGCTTCACACCTTTTTAGGGGCCCATATCGACCAGGTTAAGGATGACGTCCGTCAACCCTTCTGTGAGTACTTAAAAACCCACTATGGGCTACTCGAAAATCTCGCCAAAGGCATGGGTCTATCGATCAGCTTGAAAGATTTCTCTGACGATGATCTAGATAGTTTGCTATTATTTGGGGTGGAAGGATTTATGAACGATCGCTCTTTGATTGGCACGCCTGAAAGTTGTTTGCCATTCATTGAAAAGTTGGCTCAAGCTGGCATTACTGAGGTTGCCTGTTTGATCGATTTTGTTCAAGATTTTGATCACGTCATGCAGGCCCTTCCTTATCTCCAGCAGCTTAAGGATAATTGCGTCACTCCTTTATCAGAAACGACGATGGCGAGTAGCGCTTGCTGAAAAATACGACCAGCGCCTTCAGCCTCAAGTTTCCTGACCCTAGCGGCTCTGTCGTTAGGAAACTCTGGCAATAAACCTCCACCATTTTCGACCCGTCCGAACTCCTATGGCTGACCTGCAACTCACGTCTAAAGCTCTCCAGCAGCGTATTGCCGCCCTCTCTCCAGAGCGACGGGCACTGTTGGAGCAGCGGTTGCAACAGCAGGGATTGGCTACCGCGGCGGCAGGGGTTCCCCTCGTTCCTCAGCCCCGTCCAGCGGTGGTGCCGCTATCCGCTTCCCAGAAAAATCTTTGGGTGCTGCATCAGCTCAATCCGAATAGTTCGGCTTATCACATTGCCTTTTCATGGCGATTAACCGGGCCGCTAAATGTTCCAGCCTTAGCAGACAGTTTGAACGCGATCGCTCAGCGCCACGACAGCCTCAGAACCCAATTCGTTGAGCCGGATGGTCAGCCCTGCCAAAAAGTGTTGTCCGATATCGCTTTGTCCCTGCCAGTGGCCGATTTGCGGGCCTTGCCAGCGGCCGCGGCCACGGCTGAAATTCAGCGACTCAGCGAGCAGTGCGTCAAGCAGCCATTCGACCTTAGCCGCGCCCCCCTGTTCCGCTGCCAGCTCTTGGGGTTGGATGATACGACCCACCTGTTGCTGGTGGTACTGCATCACATCGTGGCAGATGGCTGGTCTCGCGGGGTGCTGATGCGGGAACTCGCGGCTGGCTATCGTGCCCGACTAGAAAATACGGCCCCGGCTCTGCCACCCCTGCCAATTCAATATATTGATTACGCCCTGTGGCAGCAGCAGTGGCTGCAAAGCGCTGCCTGTCGCACCCAGCTTGACTACTGGCAACAGCAACTGGCAGGTTTACCGGCCCTGGAGTTGCCCAGCGATCGCCCGCGCCCTGCGGTGCCCGATTTCACCAGCCGTACCGACACCCGCACCCTGCCATCAGACTGCGTCGTTGCCCTAAAAACCCTTAGTCAGCGGGAAGGTACGACGCTATTTATGACGCTGCTGGCGGCCTTCAAGGTGCTGCTGCACCGTTACACCGCCCAGGAAGACATCGGCGTTGGG
>JBCDFX010000600.1:0-2365 GCA_039177155.1 Cyanobacteria bacterium P01_H01_bin.119 | reverse complement strand
GTGCGGGTTTGCAGATCTTTGAGCTGCTGAGTCGTCAGCTGGCCCCGGCGCAGGTATTCATAGCTCTCGCACAAAAACCCTGCCGAACCGCAGGCCCCGTCGTAAATGGTCTCCCCCAGTTGTGGCTTTACCACCTGCACCATGGCGCGAATCAGCGGACGCGGCGTGTAATACTCCCCGCCATTGCGCCCCGCGTTGCCCATGTTTTTGATTTTGGCCTCATACAGGTGGGAGAGTTCGTGTTTCTCCTCCTGGGAGCCAAACCGCAGCTCGTCAATGTACTCCAGGGCATCCCGCAGGCTATAGCCACTCTGAAACTTGTTCTTGATCTCCCCGAAAATCTCCCCAATCTTGTATTCAACGGTGTCGGGGCCATTAGCCCGCTGCTTAAACCCCTGTAAATAGGGAAACAGCGCGTTATTCACAAAGTCATCAGGTCATCGCCAATCAATGCATTATCGTGATCCAGCTCTCCATCAGCCGTCTTCGGAGCTGCCCAGCTCGACCAGCGATAGTCTTTGCTCAGCAGAAAGGTGTAGCGCTTGCCCTCCAGCTCAGCAATCAGCGATCGCTCTTGCTCCAGATCGTCCAGATACTTCAGAAACAACAGCCAGGAGGTCTGCTCTGTATAGTCCATCTCGGTGGCGCAGCCCGCCTCCTTCCAGAGCACGTCATCAATATTTCTGAAGGTTTGCTCGAACATCGCAAAGACAAGGAATGGGTCAGTACGGATTCAGATGGCCCGCAAACCGTGAAGAGCCACCAGAAAAGACCGAGGGCGATCGCGCCTCAAGACTTCACAGCTCAAAGGAGTGATCTATCAATCCAACGAGTCTCATGGGTCTGCTGGACTGAGGATAAGACCTTACAGGCGATCACTCAAGTGATCCCCCACTCGCAACGCATTGGCCATCACCGTCAAAGCAGGGCCAACGCTGGGGCAAGATGGGAAAAAGCTGCTGTCTACCACATACAAATTATCGATTTCATGGGCGCGACAGTTAAGGTCTAATACCGACGTAGCAGAATCGCTGCCCATACGGCAGGTGCCGCACTGGTAGCCCACCACAGATAGGGATGCTTCTCCCCGAGGAAACATAGTATTGCTTTGGGCTCCCGGCACATCTTTTTCGATTGCCTTGAGCACCTCAATCCACCGATATACCAGGCGGTCGTGGGCTTCGGCATTATTGGGGGTAAATTCATAGCGCAGCTTACCCTTTTGCCAGCGGACGCGATTTTCAGCCTTGGGCAATATCCCCGTATGGGCCCACCAGCCCACGGAGTGGGTTGCCAAATGCTTGAGCTGAGACCCGGGAACAATCTTAGCTAGCACAGACAGCAGGGGCGGCGACTCCGCAAAAATAATATCCTGCAGCAGCCCGCCGCTGTTTTGAATATGTCCCATCGGGTGGTCGTAGTTTTTATCGCCCCAGTAAAAGTCATTAATGCTAACGCTGCGGGGAAACTTGCCGGAGTTAGACTTGGTAAAGCGCTCAACGATTACGGTCATCAGGTGGCCCATCAGGTTGCGGCCCACCTGCTCCGATCCGTTTGCTAAGCCGCTAGGGTGCTTTTCATTTGCCGAGGCCAGCATTAGGGCAGCAGAATTAACTGCGCCGCAGGCTAACACCACAATATTGCCGCTAAACAGGACAGGCTGATCGCCTAACTCTGCCTGCACCCCTTTAATTTCCGTGCCTGAGGGGTTGGTGTGCAGGCTAACCACTTTTGCGTTTGTTTTGAGGGTGACGTTGTCGTGCTTTAGAGCCAAACTCACACCAAATACCTCCGAATCCCCGGTGGGATCATCCTCTTGGCGGGTCAGGCTCATGGGCAGGGGCGTAGGATGCAGATCTTGGGCCGCGATCGCCTCCACAATCGGCTGCATCAGTGGTTCGTGCTCGACCGCTGGGAAAGGATAGTCTCCGCTGTGCTCTGGTTCAGTCGGGTCGTTTTGAAAGTCCCCGTGCACCTGGTAGATCTGCTCGGCCTCGGTATAATACGGCTCCAAATCGGCATATTTGAAAGGCCACTCTGGGGCAGTGCCGTCTTGATAGGTCAGTACCTCAAAGTCTCGCTGGCGCATTCGCATTAAAGCCGCGGCATAAACTTTGGTATTACCGCCCACGGCGTAGTTGGTTTGGGGCGAAAAAGGTTCTCCGGCCTGGTCATACCACTGCTCTGGAGCATGGTAGCGGGTCTTTTTAAACAGATCGACATCGGCCCGGTTTTGCTCTTCCAGCGCCATGCCCGAGCCGCGCTCTAGGATTAAGATTCGCTTGCCGGTAGGTGCGAGTATTTGTGACAGGGTTCCACCGCCAGCTCCGCAGCCAATAATAATTACTTCGAAATATTGATCGTC
>JBCDFX010000599.1:0-2378 GCA_039177155.1 Cyanobacteria bacterium P01_H01_bin.119 | reverse complement strand
GGGGGTGCCGGGATAATATTTGCAGGGGCGCACACAGGCGTATAGGTCATTGATCTGCCTGAGGGCAACATTCAAAGAGCGAATGCCGCCGCCCACGGGGGTGGTCAACGGGCCTTTAATGGCAATACCGTAGTCTTTAATCGCCGTAAGGGTATCGTCGGGTAAATACTGGTAGGTGCCATATACATCACAGGCTTCATCCCCAGCGTAGATTTTGAACCAGGAAATTTTACGTTGATCGCCATAGGCGGCCTGGATCGCTGCATCAAAAACCCTTTGAGCCGCAGGCCAGATATCCACCCCTGTACCATCACCGCGAATGAAGGGCACAATGGGGTTATCCGGCACGGTCGGTTCACCATCTTTGAAGACGATGCGATCGCCGACAGCAGGAGGGGTGATTTTTTGATACATGCGATGTGCTGAGATAGAGAGTCGGAGGTATCAAGTCTACGTGATGGCAATCATACGAGAGGGAGCCCAGAAGCGCAATTAGCTTCATTACAGCCACAGTGCATAGGAATTAGCATGAAACGGATTTTGCTAGTGGACGACGATATCACCCTGCGGATTGCGCTGACTCGATATCTCGAAGGGCGGGGATATCGGGTTATGGCGGCGGCGTCTGGCCTTGAGGCGTTGGCATTGTTTGAGGCCGACCCACCGGATTTGGTAGTCTCTGACATCGTGATGCCAGAGATGAATGGGTTTGAGTTTTGCCAGCAGCTTCGAGCGCAAAGAGTGGGGCAGCTAGTGCCATTTTTGTTCCTCTCTAGCCGCAGCCAATTGGATGATCGGGTGCAGGGCCACAAAATTGGCGCTGACGATTATCTGGTCAAGCCGTTTCATCCTAAAGAACTGGTAGCAAAAATAGAGGCTCAACTGGAGCGATCGCGGCGGATTCATGCAGAAATTGTGCGCCTGGTTCAAAACGCGACAGCAGATAGCAGCGGCGGCTCATCATCGTCGCCGCCTAAGCCATTGCCCCTCACCCCAGCGGAAGAAAAGGTGTTTTGGGAGGTAATTCAGGGGCTGACCAATAAGCAAATCGGCGATCGCATTTTTATCAGCCCTCGCACGGTACAAACCCACCTCAGCAATATTTTGAGCAAGCTGTCTTTAGACAATCGCTCTCAGCTGATTCGCTATGCCTATGAGCACGGCTATTATCCAGCCAATAGTGAGTCGTCGCTGCCAATCGAAGATTCTGCCTAGGGCATGTCATCAATTAAACGCAGAAGTCTGACGGGATAAGCTGTAAACACGCCCGCCTCAATCAACTGGCTGGGGGCTGGAATCCTTGCTGTAGCAGGAGTTGAACATCTAAATGATGACAGCCCCTAGGATCGCTATGGGAAATTCAAAATTGAGAATTCAAAACTAAGATAAATAGGTCTTCTTAGCATTCTTAAAGAAATTTCTAACCCTGTCGCCTCGCCGAGAACTTGAAGTTCTCTGCTAGCAGGCATATGTTTAGTGCAATGGACTGCTAACTCGGGTGAATCTCCAGATTTGAGTCTGTTTTAACGAACTTCTGCTGCGAGCTAGGGAAATTTATTCCCTTAAGCCTCAAAATCGCTGGCGGCGTGTCGCTCATGGAGCTGTTCTTCAGGGGGGCCCCAGGTGCGGTTGACCATTCGGCCTCGCTTAACGGCTGGGCGCGCTGCGATCGCTTCGGCCCAGCGCACTACATGGGTGTAGGTCTGAGCGTCTAGAAATTCAGCCGCGTCGTAGGCATTGTTAATGATCAGGGAGCCGTACCAGGGCCAGATGGCAATATCGGCGATGGTGTAGGCGTCGCCAACCATAAACTGATGCGCTGCCAGATGCCGGTTGAGCACGTCTAGCTGGCGTTTAGTCTCCATGGTAAATCGGTCAATGCAGTATTCAATTTTGACCGGCGCATAGCTGTAAAAATGCCCAAATCCACCGCCAACATAGGGCGCTGATCCCATCTGCCAAAACAGCCAGTTAAGGCACTCTGTCCGCTGGGCCGGCTCGGTAGGCAAAAAAGCGCCAAATTTTTCTGCCAGATAGAGCAGGATTGAACCCGACTCAAACACCCGGATTGGAGGTGTCGTGCTGCGATCGACTAGGGCAGGGATTTTGGAGTTGGGGTTGACCGCTACAAATCCGCTGCCAAACTGGTCGCCCTCGTTAATACGAATGGAATAGGCGTCATACTCCGCCTCGCTAATGCCTTGGGCCAGCAGCTCTTCCAGCAGTATGGTGACCTTTTGGCCGTTTGGTGTCGCTAGGGAGTAGAGCTGAAGCGGATGCTGGCCGCTGGGCAAAGCTTTGTCATGGGTTGGGCCAGCGATGGGACGGTTGATTTTGGCCCAAGTGCCGCCGCTTTCGGTATTCCATTTCCAAACCTT
>JBCDFX010000598.1:0-2382 GCA_039177155.1 Cyanobacteria bacterium P01_H01_bin.119 | reverse complement strand
GGCCAGCGCGACTCCCAGTGGCCCGATAAACTCCAGCGTCACCGCTACGCCAATCGGGATGTAGGCGATCGCGTGATACAGACAAGCATTCATTACGCCCATTGATAGACCTAACAGCCCTAATAGGCGATACTCTCGCCACGAGTGATGCCGCCACCGCGGTCGAAATAGCACCAGCAAAACCAGTGCGCCCAGCCCCAGTCGCAAGCTCACCATGCCAAACGGGCTCACCTGATCAAACAGGCCCTTGGCGATCGCGGCCCCGGAATGAATTGACGCCATCGAGAGAAAGAGCAGCAGAATGGGCGATCGCCAATTATGTTGAGTCGTCAGTTGCGCCATTCGATCTTGTCCCCATAGAGTGCTGACTTTCGGTACAGTAGCGTAACTCTACCCGCGATACCTAATCGCGCCAGACATACCCAGTATGAGCAACTTTCATAGCTGCTTTAGAAGCGGAGTCCATTGGATCTGCCAAGTTGGAACGTTACCTAGGGGCTGTCATCATTTACGCTCGACTCCTTATACTGAAAGCAGTTCAGCCCCTAGCGGGTTTTGCAGAGCGGGCGCGGTAATGCCTACACCGCAAACATTCTGAATTTAATTGATGACGCGCCCCAGGTGAAGCCTTTCTCACGACAGCAGTGAGTGTTCTCGCTGCCGTGGCAAGAGCGATCGCCCACACCACTAAAATCTTGCAAATTGAACAGCCAATCGCACCACATAAGCCTGAAAAATTTTGCTTAGTGGGGAGAAAATTTGGACAAACTTTCGTCAAAATTCATATCTGCCCTCAATTCAGACCGGATTAAAAGCCTCAAGGTAAGGACTTATAAGATAGCGGTTGCATCTTTGCCAACGGCTGCAGCTTGCCTGTAGAAGCATTCCATTTTGCATCGCGGCTATCTAGCCTACTCTACTCCTGCGGAATCGCTTTCTAGCTAGCGAAAAGCTGTTTTGCCTCAAACCCCTTTTAAGTCCCTTTTCCACGGTTGGGATGTGCTGAATCGCTTAGCCGTGCAGCAGGCTAACAATCAGACTTTTTTATCCAGTCTGATTAATTTTTGAATATCTCCTGGGTGCAGCACCCCTAAAGAGTGCATCTCTGTGAAAATTTGGAGAACTTAAAAGAGCTATTTTATTCACCTTTTAGACATAAAAAATCGCTGTATTTTAGGGTGAAGGTTTAATCTTAGTTATCTATTTAATAGGCAAAACGCGTTCAAGATTGGCCACATTCCGGCTAATTTTGAACGTCTCGGCCCTAAGCTTTACTGTATTAATTCAATTTATTAGAAGCAGAAAATCTTATGAATAGATTCCACGCCATTGCTTTTCGACCACTTCGTCATGTGCTTTATTTTTGCCTCAGCCTGTTCCTTATCGTAGGGCTCAATTGCCTGCCGCTGATCAGTGCTCCGATCCAGGCGGCGCCGAGCGCGACGGCTTTATCGCCCCTGTCTACTCAAGGGTCACGCATTGTCGATAGCCAAGGGCAAACAGTGCTGCTGCGAGGTGCCAACTGGTTTGGCATGGAAACGGAAACCCATACACCCCACGGTCTCTGGGCTAGAGACTACAAGGAGATGCTGCAGCAGATTCGGGCTCTAGGCTACAACACGATTCGCCTACCCTTTTCGGTCCAGGCGCTGCGCTCTCAAAATATTTCCGGCGTCGATTTCAACAATGGCAGTAATCGTGACCTGCAGGGCAAAACTCCACTGGAAGTGATGGACCTGGTTATTCAAGAAGCCGAACGTCAGGGCTTATGGATTTTGCTCGACAGCCATCGACTGAACGATTACCGCATTCCCCAACTTTGGTATGGCGATGGTTTTACCGAAGCTGACTGGATTGGCACGTGGGAACTGCTGGCTCGGCGCTATCGTAACCAGGCCAACGTGATTGGAGCCGACCTAAAGAATGAGCCCCACGGTTCTGCAAGCTGGGGGACAGGCGATCTCTCTACTGACTGGCGACTCGCCGCCGAACGAGCCGGTAACGCCATCCAAGCGATCAATCCTGACTGGTTGATTGTGGTCGAGGGGGTGCAAAACAATGTCCCGGGACAACAGCTCGACCACTGGTGGGGAGGCAATTTGGAAGGCGTCAGAAATCATCCTGTGCGCCTGTCGCAGCCTAATAAGCTGGTCTACTCACCCCATGAATATGGCGCTGGTGTACACAACCAGCCCTGGTTTAATGAACCCAGCTTTCCACAAAATCTTTTGACCCGATGGCAAATTGGCTTCCACTACATTGCCGATGAGAATATTGCTCCCATTTTGATCGGAGAATTTGGTGGACGGCAGGTGGACGCCACCTCTAAAGAAGGTATTTGGCAGCGGCAACTGGTGGATTTTATCGGCCAGAACGATCTTC
>JBCDFX010000597.1:0-2400 GCA_039177155.1 Cyanobacteria bacterium P01_H01_bin.119 | reverse complement strand
CGGTTGACAGGATTAGAGGCATAGTTGGGATTGCTTAATTCGTCGGTTTTGACCACTTCGTGGACGATGCCAATTTCGGCTGCCTGTACTCTGGCATCTTCAAGATCTTCAGGCATTAAGGAGGGAGACTCGGCGGTAACTGCCAAAGCGCGATCGCCTAGGGCATCGTAGGCAATTTTGGCGACCAGAGTACTGTCGATACCGCCAGAGTAGGCAATCAGCGCCCGATCCATCCCGGCAAAGATACGGTGCAACTGGGTTAATTTATCGGACAGTATTGGGGTTTCGGTCAGCATAGAGGCACGTAGGAGGGGTAAGCTGGGCAGCGTTTTCCTCTTATTCTAAAGAGTGGTGACTCATGGTTGGCAAGTGACTCATGATTGGTAAGTCACTCATGATTGGCAAGTGACTCATGGTTGGCAAGTCAGTTATGAGAGATAAGAAAGGCGGGCGATCGCACCGGGATGGGTCAGCCAAATATGCTCTGGATGCTGCCTGGCCTGATCTGCAATATGCGTTAGCGCGCGGCGCAGGTGCCGCAGGCGGAAGGGCTGGCCCACAATATAAGGATGCAGGGCAATGCCAAAAACCAGAGGCTGATGATTGGCCTGTTCGGCCATTTCATCAAAATTATCCATAATCATATCGGCAAATTCAGCAGCGCTGGCCCGCCGCACCGCGATCGCTGGAATATCGTTTATCTCCTGAGGGTAGGGCACGGACAAAATTTTCCCCTGACGGGTGTTTAACCAAGTCGGCTGGTCATCGTGGCACCAGTCGAGCAGATAGGTATAGCCGGCTTCCTGCAGTAGGTCTGGCGTTAGTAGGCTTTGGGCAATCCACGGTCCCAGCCACCCTGCCGGGGGCTGCCCCTCAAACTGTGCAATGGTGTCCGTTGTTTCTCGAATCAACTGGGTTTCTGCGGCTTCTGAGAGCTCACTTTGGCGCTCTGAGTTGGTGCGACCGTGGGCGACCACTTCATCACCGCGATCGCGAAATGCCGCCACTACAGACGGGCAATAGTGGTAAATTTCGCTGTTCACCAGCACCGCAACGGGCAGCTTTAGGGAGTCAAATAACGTCAGCAGTCGCCACACACCCACCCGGTTGCCGTAGTCCCGCCAGGCATAGTTCAGCACGTCAGGCTCTGGGCCACCAGGGGCTAGGGTTGCGCCTAGTCCTTCGCCAAAGGCAAAATGCTCCAGATTCAACGCAATGTAAATAGCCAGTCGTTTGCCGCCAGGCCAATCGTAGTCGGGACGCTGGGTAATGGCAGAGTAGGCATATCGACCGTGACTGGGCAGGGGACTGGGCAGCGAGTTAGGCGACATGGGGCTGGCTGGAGATAGCAGACTGCGACCCCATAACCGCTAGGGCTAGGGGATAGCTTTGGATCATAACCCTAAGGATTGAGCGTTTTGAAAAAAAACTCTTATACTAATCACCAATTCTGCTCTGGCCCGCTCTGGCGATTCCTTCGGCGTTTAGTTTGGCGGTTACCGGCAGTTTTGCTGGCCCAGAGATGCTGCATTCAGCCCAGCGACCCACGGCCCGATAGCTCGATAGCCCTAGAGAGGCTGATATGACTGGACGCCATCCACCGGAAAAATTTTATCCACCATCGCGATCGCCAGGGGGTCAGAAGCCATCTCGCGCTGCTGCTGAGAGCAGACGCCGGCAGGTTAACCTACCCCAGGTGCCGCTCCCTCGGCGAGAACAGCGACCCATGCCTCCTATCAATCCAGCCGCGCCCGCTCTGCACGGTGATGCATTAGCCGAACCTGATCCCTGGGAAAACGATGAGCTACAGGGGTTTACCCCTGGGTTTAACGATGGCCCTAATGAGAGGCCAGCCTCCCCTGGCGCTGCGGCTCAATCACCGGCACCGGCAGCTTACCCGACAATCAGCCATCAACCGAGCTCGGCTCCAGCCGACCCTGATTTTGAGAGCGAGTTAAAGCCGCCCCGACCACGGCTTAGATTTCCGGCGGGAGTTTCTCAGCGGGTGCACCGGCTGTCGCGCAACTGGGCGGTTTGGTCAGTGCTGTCTTTGGTGGGGGTGGGCAGTTTAGGGGTGATTTCGGCGCTGAGCCTGTTTCGCATCCCCAATTTGCCTAACTGCCGGGCAATTTTCTGGCCTACGGCGTCGGCGGCAACCCGGCTACAGTGCGCCGACGCCTACGCCGAGGAAGGCTCGGTTAATTCTCTGCTCGCTGCCATTGAGTTGGTTAATGCCCTGCCCCAGGATCATCCCCTGCGGGCCGAAATCGATCAAAAGACTGAAGCGTGGGGCGATCGCATTTTAGATATCGCCGACGAAACGTTTCAGCAGGGCGGGCTGGATGAAGCCATTGATATCGCTCGCCGCATTCCTGAGACCACGGCGGCGGCAGCGCTGGT
>JBCDFX010000596.1:0-2405 GCA_039177155.1 Cyanobacteria bacterium P01_H01_bin.119 | reverse complement strand
GACTATTTAACGGCTTATCACACCGCTAATATCACCCTGGATGAGTTGGCAGCGCTGGTTAATCTGCCCTCCCTGCGATTGCTGAGGACGTTTCGTCAACAGATTGGACTGCCGCCCCACGCCTATTTGAACTACGTTCGCGTGCAGCGAGCCAAACGGCTGATTGCGGCAGGCTGGACAATTACCGACGCAGCCTTAGAAACCGGATTTACCGACCAGAGCCATTTGCACCGTCATTTCAAAAAGCTAGTGGGCGTCACGCCCGGGCAGTATCTGCGGGGCTGCAAAAACGTACAAGATTGAGGCCCGGCGACTGCCATAAGCTCAATATATCGCTTTGGTCAGATGGCTTACCGCACCGGATATGAATGGAGGGGCTAACAGTGCAGCGATCTGACCTGCAATCCGCCTGAACCTCTTGGGGGATTGCTCCCTATTCTGCTGAATCTGTTGAATTAGAATCACCGCAATGTCTGATTTATCGGCGGCTGAGCGCACGCGATCGCCTGCGCCAAGCCCTTTGTCTGAGCTGCTGGCCGGCGCGCGCGACATTATTCCGCTGGTCGTGGGTGCGATTCCCTTTGGCATTATTTTTGGCACCCTAGCAACCGGTGCCCAACTCTCTGTGACTGCCACGTTGGCGATGTCGGCCTTTGTCTTTGCCGGCTCGTCTCAATTTATCGCAGTCGGGATGGTGGCATCAGGTACGGGCTGGCTGCTGATTGTGCTAACGACGTTTGTGGTCAATCTGCGCCACTTACTGTACGCCGTCAGTTTGCTGCCCCACGTCAAGCATTTGCCTCAGCGGTGGAAAGTACCGCTGGCGTTTTGGCTGACCGATGAGGCTTTTGCCGTTGCGATTCGCCGCTACAGTAGCCGCGATCGCGCTGCCCACAAACACTGGTACTTTCTAGGCGCAGCCCTACTGATGTATCTCAGCTGGCAAGCCTGCACGGTGCTGGGCGTTACGGTGGGCCAGTTAATTCCTAACGCCGCTGACTGGGGTTTGGACTTTGCGATGTCGGTGACCTTTATCGGTATGGTGATTCCCTACGTCAAAAATAAGCCGATGTCTGCCGCCGTCCTAACCGCTGGCCTGGTGGCCTTAATGGCCTATGCCTTACCCCATAAGCTTGGATTAATGGTGGCTGCGATCGCCGGAATTAGCGCCGGCGTCTACAGTGAACGCTGGCTAAAAACACCCTAGTCTTCGTAGCTGGTTGATTTGTAGCAATCCGCCGAAAGGTTCAGCAGGATTGCGCTTCAGATTGCCGCTGCGCTAAGAAATCCAGCGACACCGGGTGGAGCGCGCAATCTGACCAAAGCGATACAGTTTCTAAATGTATTGAGCCATGAACGAATTTTTGATGGTGACGGGTATGGCGATCGCGACTTTTGCGATTCGCTACGTTATGTTTGGCGCCAGCAGTCGCATTCACCTACCTGAGAGACTGCTTAGCGCTTTACGCTATGTGCCGCCCGTGGTGTTGACCGCCATTGTGGTGCCGGAGGTGCTGCTGAGTGAAGGCACTTTAAACCTAGGCATTGGCAACGCTCGTTTAGTTGGCGCGATCGCCGCAATCTTGGTCGGCACTACCACCAAAAATTTGTTGCTGACCATCATATTGGGCATGGCAGCCTTCTTCGGCTGGCAGGGACTCCTCTCAGTCTTTATATAGAAGACCTAAGGTTCGTGAATTAAGACTGCGATGATTGAACCTGCGGCAATTCAAATAAAAGTGAAGGCCCAGGTATGGAAGCAGCTAAATTTCGGCCACGGCTCGCTCGACTAGCCGCCTAGCCAGGGTTTGAACGCCTGTGTGCTCATAGTAGTTGGTGCTGATATCTAAAAACGCGCCGAAGTAATCCAGCTTGTCGTCGGTGACATCAATAAAGCGCTGAATATTTTTAGCGACTTTCTCCTGGGTGAGCCCCTTAGAGGCCACAAAATCTCCCATCCAGTCTTTGGTGGAGTTAAAGCTGGCCTGAATAAAGTCGAGCTTATCGCCTGCGCTACTGCCGGGCAGGCGGCTTTTGATGCGGTTAAACGCCTTATTTTCTTCTAACTCTTTAGGCGTAAGCTTGCCCAGGGTTGTTTGCACAAATCGCAAAAAGTTTGGCCCCAGGGGAACCAGCCCGTCAAAGGACACCAGAGCCGCCATGCGGACCAATGATTCACCGCTGTCGTCGCCTAGGGCGCGCACATAGTCTCGGAGGCTATCGCCGGGTAGCCCGTTGATATGGCAAAACGCGACCACTTCAGTCACCAGCTTGAGGGATAAATCGATGGTTTGAGCTTTTTCTGGCTTGGGCGTCATCTTATTGAGAAAGCCCAAAAATGAGACGTTTTCACCAATTTTGTTGACTAAAGCGGCTGTCCCCAGGGCGCTCCCCGTGCTGTCGAT
>JBCDFX010000595.1:0-2414 GCA_039177155.1 Cyanobacteria bacterium P01_H01_bin.119 | reverse complement strand
CTCTTGAATATATAGATGCTGAACTTATAGCGCGGTTAGCGTCGTGGATGGGCCTTAAAGAAGGTGAAAGATATTTCTATGGTAGACAAGCAAGCTGGGTAATTTCTACTGTCCTGGCAGAAAATTAGGCAGTTGAAAAGAGCCCGGACTGCCTCCAGTTTCTTCAACTTTCTCTAGGCATTTTATGGCTGGCTGATAATCTGGGCGGTCAGCAGCGGCTTCTCTACAGTAGCGATCGGCAGCTGCTAATTCACCCTGTTCTAAGTAAGCTTCGCCCAGGTAAGTTTTAACTATCCAAGGATCTGAGATACCCCGCCCAAGGGCATTTTGAAAGGCTTCTACCGCATCTCCGTACTGTTCAAGTTTTAGAAAACAGCGTCCCTTAGAGACCAGCAAATGAGTCTGAGCGTCTGATTGCGAGCTAAATAAGTTGACCGCTTGATTCAGATTTTCTAACGCTTGCTGGCAGCGATCTACGGCTAGATAGGCGTTGCCTAAATATTGAAACGCTTCACCACTTTGATTATTTAAGCTAATCGCCTGCTTCAAAACAGCGATCGCCGATTCATAATCTTGCTCTTCGTAGGCGGCGATGCCGTCCTGGAGATAGCGACTGCCCAAACCGCTAGATTGTTTAAAGATGGAGTCGCTCTGGGATAAAAGTTGCTCACCCAGCGCGGTTGCGTCAAACAATTGATATTCTATAACCCCTGTGTTAGAAGAACCTTCCGAGGTCTCATTGAGAGGCAAATACCAAATAAATCCAATCACAATTAACGCGGTGAACACCACGCTACAGGCCGCCACAATTCGCAAGCTGGCTTTTCCGCTTAGAGCGTCCCAAAAGCTGGCCTGCTTTTCAGCGTCCTCAATCAATCGCTTTTCAAGCAAAGACTCCACTTTGGCAACGTCTTGATCTCGCAGTCCTAGCACCCGCTGATAGTTTTTAATCTCTCGGTAGGTTTTCTTATCAATAACGCGATTGCGCCGCAGTTCTTCATTCACCACATGCTCAAATCGCTGGAGCTTGGCACGGTATTCCCGGTAGGGATGGAGAACTTGGCTTTCGATGGTTTGAGCCGTTTCTCTATCTAGGTTAAGCCGCTGAAGCTGCTCGTTGAGGATGTTGCGGGCCACAAATGAAATTTCGCCCTGGTTGGCGTATTGGGTCACCATACGGCGGTAGTTGAGGCGAGGATCGTCTGTGGGCGCTTTAGCTAGGGAAATCTTATAGCCCTGCTCCACCAGATAGATTTTGGGATCCATCGCGGGGGAGGCTTCTTTTACTTTCTGCTTGGTGTATTCGTGCAGTTCGTCAATGGAAATTAGGCCATCGCCGTCTAAATCCGCCGCCCCAGTTCTCAACCCTTCAACTAAATACTGGGTATAAACCGATAGGTCTGCGCCTTTTTGCTCAAAGGAGTATTCTGTTGAACTTGAAGAGGTCAGCACCGCTCGCCCCTGACCGCTCAACTGTCCGGCAATATTAGTGGCCTTACCCTTGGCGGCCATGCCCTTGCCAAAAGCGCCGCTAAAGCAGCAGTCTAGGATTACAACCTGCCGTTTGGAGCGGCTATTTTCCATCAGGCCATGAATGTAGCTGGCGTCAATGGCAGTCGCTTGGGGCAAGTCCCGTTTAGTAGAGGGGGTTGCTAAATAAAAGCTGCCGCGATCGTCTGTTAGGCCGTGACCGGAGAAATACAGCAGAATTAAATCGTCTTTGGCCCGGTTAGCAAACAGCAGCGCGATCGCTTCTCGCATTGCCTGGGGCCCTGGATTAACCATTGTGCTGATATTGGCCGTTTCAAAGCCCGCAATTCGCTCGTGCTGGAGCGCCCCCTTGACCGCTTCAACATCTTTAACTGCGGCCATCAGAGATTCAAAGCCGAAACGGTATTCCGAAACAGCAATTAACAGTGCGACCTTATTCACAAAACACCCTGTCCACACCCTGCAAGACTTGCTTGCCATAGTGTAACGGAGGATTTTGTCTTGAGGAATAGCCCGGTGTGATAGGCTGATGGGCAACTTTGGCGTTAGGCCAGAGTCTTGACAGCTTGGCAGCGTCCACCGATGTACGATGGGCGCACTATGGGGGAATTGCAATGGCAAAGCAGCGGATTGGGCTACTGTTTGGCGGATGCTCCGGCGAGCATGAGGTGTCGATTCGATCTGCTCAGGCGATCGCCAGTGCCCTCACCAGCGGCGACAATGCCGGCAAATACGATGTGCTGTCGGTCTATATCAGTAAATCTGGGCGTTGGCTGGCGGGAGAGGCAGCCCAAGGAGTACTCTCCAGCGGCAAACCGTCAGATGACAATGCCGAAACGCCCGATCCTCAGCCCCTTGCAGCAGGTCAGTCTGTTGATCACAACCCCAATCAAGGGGCCTCGGCCCTAGGCGCGATCGCCGGT
>JBCDFX010000594.1:0-2419 GCA_039177155.1 Cyanobacteria bacterium P01_H01_bin.119 | reverse complement strand
CCAAGGCGTCGCCGACGATATTGCCCAAATGAGCGGCGTCAATGTCGGCAAAATTGACGTGATCTTTAACCCTGTGGTCAAACCCGAACTGCACCAAAAAGTTAGCCAGCCTGTGGATCACCCCTGGTTTGCCACTGGCCAGCCCCCCGTGATTTTGGGCGTTGGTCGTCTGGTGAAGCAAAAAGACTTTGCTACTCTCGTTAAAGCCTTTGCCCAAGCCCGCGCTCAGAGGCCCTGCCGCCTGATGATTTTGGGCAAAGAAGACCCCCGCGAACCCGACATCAAACCCGAACTCGAGCGCCTTGCCGCCCAGTTTGAGGTGGCAGACGATATTGCCCTTCCCGGCTTTGTCGAAAACCCCTATGCCTATATGGCCCGCGCCAGCGTTTTCGCCCTGTCTTCGATTTATGAAGGCTTTGGCAATGTAGTCGCTGAAGCGATCGCCACCGGAACCCCCGTTGTGTCTACCGACTGCGAAAGTGGCCCCGCCGAAATTTTGGGCCACGGACGCTATGGTGAACTTGTGCCCGTCGGTGATGCTGAAGCATTAGCCAAAGGCATCCTCACCACCCTAAGCAACCCCGCAGAACCCACCATCCTTATAGAGCGAGCCAAAGCCTTCAGCGTAGACACCATTGTGAACCAGTACCTGAGCGTAATTACGCGATCGCGCCAGTCTCCCCGACTCTCCCAATAGGCTGACTCAATATTGCCACAGGGCACCATCAAAATCGTTCCTCCTTATCCACCTCTTCATACCTTATTCCATCCTCACCATGACCAGCGTTCTCTTTCTCGATCAAAGCGGCAACCTAGGCGGTGCCGAACTGTGTCTGCTCGATATCGCCTATCCCCACCGTCAAACTAGCCTGGTTGGCCTATTCAAAGATGGTCCCTTCAAAGCTGCCCTAGAGTCTAAAACCATTCCGGTGCAAATTCTCTCCGGTTCTGGCATCCAAGTTCGTAAAGACAGCAGCCTAATTCAAGCCCTGCAAAGCCTATTTCACCTCGGCCCCTGTGTTAGCCAAGCAGCCAAAATCGCTGCCAGCTACGAGCTAATTTACGCCAACACCCAAAAAGCGCTGGTTGTAGGTGCCCTGGCCAGTTTGCTCAGCGGTCGTCCACTGGTGTATCACCTGCATGACATCGTTACTCCCGATCATTTCAGCCCTGTGAATCGACGGCTGATTGTTACCCTCGCCAACCGCGTCGCCTGCCAGATTATCGCCACCTCCGAAGCCGCCCGCAGCGCCTTTGTAGAGGCTGGGGGCAATGGCGACAAAGTGACGGTAGTTTACAACGGGTTTAACCCCAGCAAATATCACCGCAGCGCAGCAGAGCGCGATCATCTGCGTCAAAAGCTGGGGTTAGAGGGCAAATTTGTGATCGGCCATTTTAGCCGCCTAGCCCCTTGGAAAGGTCAAGACGTTTTGCTCGATGCGCTGCAGCACTGCGACGGTTTAACTCAGGTGCTGCTGGTGGGCGCTGCTCTCTACGGGGAAGACGACTATGTAGACTATCTCCATCAGCAGGCGAAGCGATTGGGAATCAGCGATCGCGTTCAGTTTCTGGGCTTTCGCGATGATGTACCGGCTCTTATGGCGGCCTGTGATCTGGTTACCCACACCTCTACTGCCCCCGAACCTTTTGGCCGGGTGGTTGCCGAAGCCATGCTGAGCCAGCGTCCGGTCATTGCGGCAGCGGCGGGGGGCATTGTGGAGCTGATTGAATCGGGAGAGAACGGCTGGCTCGTGCCGCCCAATCAGCCCCGTTTATTAGCCGAAGCGATTCAGCATTGTTTTGAGCAGCCTAAGGTAGCCCGCACGGTGGCCCGCACCGCCTATAGTGAAGCGGTACGGCGATTTCACGTAGCTCAGACAACCCAGCAAATTGTAGACGTGCTGGAGGCGGCGATGGCAGATAACGAACATTAGGCTTGGATTTAAGCCTCGTTGTCTATTTTTTATCTATCGCAGCTAAAGCAAAAGAATCGATAGAGGTGAATCAGTCAGCTAGCTTGAGACATATAGAGTATTGATGTCTGCTGACTGAGGTTTAGAAATGGGACGAGCTGCAAAATATTTGGCTTGGGCTGGAGCAGGAATTTTATTGACGATCGCAGCCGAGAAACCAGGGTTTTCTCAAGAGATTCAACCTGTGATTGAGCTTCCAGAGTTCTCTGAAGAACCCCGGGACTTGAACCCGCCGCAGCTAACGCTGATTGGCCCAGAGTTGACGGAGCCGGAGCGGATGACGCCGGGAGGCTTGGCAACCAAAGCGCAGGAGACTGCCCAGGCAAACCCCGGGCAGACTGAAGCCGATCGCCTGTTTCAGCAGGGCACTCAGCAATTTCAAGCTAGTCAGTTTCAAGCAGCGATCGCGTTTTGGCAGCAGGCGCTGGAGATCTATAGAGAGATTG
>JBCDFX010000593.1:0-2437 GCA_039177155.1 Cyanobacteria bacterium P01_H01_bin.119 | reverse complement strand
GGAATCAGCCGCAGCGGATTGAGCAAGTAGAGATACTTGGCCTGTTTGGGAATATCTGTGGCTGGATAGTGCAGTCCTAAAAAAGGCTTTAGGGTTTCCTGCTTGGCTTCGGCAATCACGCTGCCGGCTCCATCCTCGTCAAACTGGTAAATCATAACCCGGTCAAATCCGGTAATTTTTTTAACTTCTTCTACCGCAACTTGACAGAGCTCGGCCAGGGTTTGGGTCTTCTGCAACCGGCTAACAGGTCGTTTGACCAGACTATAAAAGTCAAAGAAATTTACCGAGCTGGCAACCTCTTCAGGCTCTAGCTCTAGGATGATTGCCCCATCGCTTTGATGGACCACCGCCGAAAATATTTGAGTCGTCTCTCGGGTCGTTTCTCGGGTCGTTTCTTCGGCCGTCTCGGTGACGGAGAGCTCAAATCGCAGGGGATTGACCGCCTCAAAATCTTCCTGCAGGCAGTCTTTTATTTGCTGAATTTGCGGCTCTGTCAGCAGTACTGAGAGAGGCTGACCCAGCAGCGTCGCAGCAGGCTGGCCCAGATAGAGTTCTGAATTTTGGCTGATCTGGAGAATTGTCCACTCCGGCTGCAATAGGACGATTAAAACGCCGTGGGGTTGGATAGCTGCTGGAATATGAATCGGTTCGCGATCGCAGTTGGTCAGATCAGCGGTGATCCATTCAGATTCGGTGAGGGCGGCAATTTTTGCCTTAGTCTGGGCAATAAAATTTTGAGCAATAAAATTCTGGGCCGTAAAATTCTGATCAGTCGAATCTAGCGCAGTCATAGGGAAGGGAGGTAGCGCCGTAGCACTCTAAATCTGTCGTCAGATCCTAACGTGTTGAGCACGCTATTGCTACCGGAAAGTGCTACGGCTTTAGTTCAATTGCTCACCGTATCCAGTGTCGCTAGCGTCGCTGGCGCAGCGGCAATCTGACTTGCAACCCTGCCCAAACGCTTCGGCAGGTTGCTGCAGCGGCACGCTCAGCGTTTGAGATGCCAGCCGCGCGGCTGAGTGAAGGTGCGAATCCCCTCTAGGGACAAGGTAGTGCCAATGCCAGAGTGCCCGCGCCCCGACCAGGGCAGATAGGGGCTAACGCGATCGCAGCAGTTCCAGTAGGCGGTGCCGCTGCGGACTTGTCTCAAAATCGCAATGGCGCGATCGCGCTGGGAGCTATAAACAGAGGCGGTCAGACCGTAGCTGGTATCGTTCATTAGGGCGATCGCTTCCGCATCACTATCCACCGCTTGAATGCCAATCACGGGGCCAAAGGTTTCATCCCGCATCACCGCCATAGCCGCAGACACCTCTGTGAGCACCGTCGGCGCAAAATACCAGCCCGTCCCTGCGACCCGGTGACCACCGCAGTGCAGGGTTGCCCCCTGGCTTACCGCATCTTTGACCTGTCGCTCCAGTTCATTGAGATGCACATTGCGGCTAATGGGGCCCAAATAAGTGTGGGAATCGGTTGGATCGCCCACCACAAAGCCCTTAACCGTGTGCAAAAACGCCTCTAAAAATTCTGCATAAATCGCCCTATGAACGTAAATGCGCTCGACCGCGCAGCAGCTTTGACCATTGTTGTAAAAGGCTCCATCGGCGACGGCGGCGGCAATCGTGGCCACATCGGCCACATCATCGCAAATATAGGCCGGATCTTTTCCGCCTAGCTCTAGCTGCACTTTGGCGAGCTGGGTCGCTGCCGCTGCCGCAATGCGTTTGCCGGTGGCGTAGGAGCCGGTAAAAAATACCCCGTTTAAGGGCTGCTGTAGCAGGGTGGCTCCCGCTGCGCCGGGGCCGATAACCGGCACAAAAATATCTTTGGGAACGCCAGCGGTATGGAGCAGTTTGGCGATCGCTAAGCCAGTCAACGTCGCATATTCTGAAGGTTTATACAGGACGGCATTGCCCATCAGCAACGCCGGAATAAACACATTAGCGCCAACAAAATAAGGATAGTTCCAGGCCGAAATATTGGCGATTACCCCCAGGGGTTCGTAGGAAATTATCTCTTCTAACGCTGCGGTTCCGGGCATTGCGATCGGGGCTTGATGCACCAGTTCCGGCGCGAGCACCTGCGCCCCATGGCGGATAAAAAAATCAATCCGGGTCAGCGTTGCGGCAATTTCACTATTGGCCTGGGTAATGGGTTTGCCCGTCTCCGAGGTTAATATCGCCGCCAGCTCTGGCTGCTGCTGTTTTAGCAGGTCACGAAAGTCAGCGATCGCCCCAGCCCGCTCAGCCCAATCGGTGTTGGCCCAGGCAACCTGAGCCTGCCGCGCCGCCGCCGCCTTTTGCTCAATAGCGCTGGCAGAGTCGGTAGGCACAGCTTGAATCAGATCTTCGGTGGCTGGGTTGATTAGGGAGAGAGAGGACATAGGGGGGAGTGAGGGATTGGGGGAGTGAGGGATTGGGGGAGTGAGGGATTGGGG
>JBCDFX010000592.1:0-2450 GCA_039177155.1 Cyanobacteria bacterium P01_H01_bin.119 | reverse complement strand
GTAATCGTGCCGTCAAGTTGACGAACGTAAATCAGATCATTGGCGTTCTCAACCAGTTCTTTATACTTTTGCTGGCTGGTCTGAAGCGCTAGCTTAGCCTGCTGACAATCACTGATATCGGTGTTAATCGCCGTCGTAGTGCGAACCATTAAAACCCAGCTCAGGCTAAACCCACCTGCACCCAAACCGGCCATCAGCCCCCACCAGGGAGCGATCGCTGCCTTTAGCCACAGCTGCATCCACCCGTCAATGCCGGCACCCAGCAGCAGACCAGCCCAATCAGCCTCTGCACCCACCGCCTGCAGAATAAACCGGCTGCCAAACAGCGCTGAACCGGCCAGCAATAGCCCAATGCTTAAGCACTGGAACGCGATCGCAAATTTGAGCAAACTAGGAAACGGAACCTGCAACCTCAACTCTCCACCTTGGTTCCTTTTATTTTTTCATCGATGTCGTTTCAGATGTGCCCAGATTAACCCTTAGCTCACACATTTACACACAATCTGACACATGTAGCGTTGGTCAGATCATCCACGACATCACGCGCTTTAGCTTCGGCTACGCCAGCAGCGGACTACAGGCAATACCGATAACAGCCCCCGCTAGCACCAGTAGCCAGGTCGGCTGACGAAATCGAATCAGGGCCACCAGAGCCACCAGGCTAATGCCTACCGCAATCATGCCCGTCAGGACACTACCCTCACCATAGGCGGACTGCCCTAGCGGAATAGCCGCTGCTGCGATCGCGCCGACCACCGCTGGTTTAACACCCTTGAGAAACCCCTGCACCCAGGGATTTTGACGCAGCTTTAGCAGCAGCGGAGCCGCCGCCATAATAAAAATAAATGAGGGCGTAAAAATGCCCATGGTCGCGACCATTGCCCCCAACAGCCCCGCCACCTTATATCCGACAAAGGCCGCTGTTAGCACCACCGGCCCTGGACTAAGCTGGCCGATTGCGACCCCGTTGAGAAACTCTGCTGTGCTCAACCAGCCCAGCTTTTGCACCACCTCAAATTCCAGCAGCGTAATAATTACCAGGCCGCCGCCAAAGATAAACGCCCCCACTTGCAGAAAAAAGCTCAGCAGCGGCCAGCCGTAGGCCGCGATGCGATCACTCCCCCAAAAGCCGCTCACCGCCACTGTCGAAGTTGCGCCGTTGCCCGTAGCGGCTGTCCCCAGCAAAACCGGCACAAATGCGCCCCTAAGTAGCTTTGCCGGCCAGTTTTTGGGCCGTTTGGGGCCGTAGAGCCAAAGTCCCAGTAGCCCAGCAATTAAAAACAGCAGCAGGGTATTTAATTTGAGCACTGATGCCACCAGCAAGGCTGCGATCGCGAGCGCAATACCGACCCCGTCCTTGATGGATTTACGTCCCAGCTTCCAGCAAAACCCCAGAATAATAGAAATCATCACCGGCGAAACGCCAAAAAATAACGCCGAGAGCTGGGGCACCTGCTGAAACTGAAAATAGGCCCAAGACAGCCCCACCACAATGACAAAGGCCGGAGCAATAAACGACAGCCCAGCCACTAACGCACCCAACTGCCCGGCGCGAACATAGCCTGTATAAATTCCCATCTGGGTTGAAGCAGGCCCCGGCAGCATTTCACAAATCGCCAGGCCATCGCTAAACGCATCCTGGGAAAACCACTGTCGCCGCTGCACCGCCTCATCATTGATCATGGCAATGTGGGCCTGGGGACCGCCAAAACCAATGGCTCCCAGCTTCAAAAATAGCCGCGACAGTTCCCACAGACTTGTCGATAAAGACGAATCAGAGACAGCCATAGCGCCCGATTAAATACCACTGCCCTTCACGCTACGGTTACAAGATTAAGAAAAGGTTAGGTTCTCTAGTTTTATTACTTTGGTTAGACTGCGGTTAGATTACCCGCTGCACCAAGTTTCAGTAGATCACAAAGATCCGTTAATTCTGGCATTCAGTCCGTACACTTGACGGCTCCCTGCTAGGGCTACCAGAGTCACCTGCCGTTCATCACCAGGTTCAAATCGTACCGCTGTTCCGGCTGGAATATCTAGGCGCATTCCCCTAGCCGCATCGCGATCAAAGCTTAACGCCTGATTTACCTCATAAAAGTGAAAATGGGAGCCCACTTGAATTGGGCGATCGCCCGTATTGGCCACCGACAGAGATTGGGTTGGCCGTCCCTGGTTGAGTTCAATATCGCCTTCAGCCGGTAACAGTTCTCCTGGAATCATGACTTCACCTTTAGCTTGCTAATTAAATCTTGACGCAGCCCATTCAAATCCTGCTGTACCCGATAGATCGAACGCTGTAGCTCTCGCTCAAAAGAGGCTTCTGAAGTAGTTGCTAGCAGAGTTTCAAGGGCCTTAAGATGGGCCGTTTTAAGCGCTAGTTCGCTCGGCACTTTTACATCGGGCAGCACACCCGTTCCGTCCCAATTTTCCGATGTAGTTGGATTGATTGC
>JBCDFX010000591.1:0-2452 GCA_039177155.1 Cyanobacteria bacterium P01_H01_bin.119 | reverse complement strand
TTCGGCGGTAGGAGCCAGTTGCCGACCAGAGAGATAGGGTTCACAGCAGCCCCCAAAAGGAAGTTGGCTACCGCAAGGGCAAGCAGAAAAAGCTGTCATCGCTTTACTCCACGGGGATGAATAGCTCAGCAAATGGGCACGGCTGGACCTGGGGAAGGCCTAGTATCGCACATGCTCAGGACTATTGAGATAGTGCCATCATTCAGCTACCCATGCCTTGGCAGCAGGAGTTTTAGCCACTAGCTGATGAGATTTTGGGACGGGTGCGGTTATGCTGCTCTCCCAAGGTTTCTATCACTAATTGATGACGCGCCTTAAGCGACCGCCCTGCCCTGCTGCTGGGGCCATTCTGCAGGCTCAATTTCGTAAGATTCACCCTTTCCCGGGGGATATGCCTGCCGCTTATTGAGGGATCAGCTGAGACGGCACGGTGCGCCACAGTTCCTCAAGTTTGTTGGCCGGAATGGTGAGATAGAGCACGTCTTGACTGTTGAGAGTGTAAGATAACAGGTCAAATCCATGCAGGGTGCCGTGGGACGTTTGAATGTAGAGGGGGACTAAATCGGCTTCTTGGGCGATCGCCGACACCTGTTTGCCAAAGAATGGATGTCCGGGCGTAATTAGAGTGCCCAGCGCCACCCAAAGACTGTGGCCGGTAATGCCGCTACCCAAGACCTGACCGCCCAAGGCCGCTGCCGCAAAAGATGGCGCCGCCAGCTCCGTGGGACTCATCACCTGTTCAAACTCAAACACTTGCTGCACCTGCCGCGAAAAGTCAGGATCCTGATTGCGCACCACAATCGACAGGTGGGGAGCCAAACTTTTAGCCGCCAGGGCAATTTCCAAATTATCCGTGTCGTCGCTGGTGACTGCCAGTAGACCAGCAGCAGTGGCGATGCGGGCTTCGGCAAGATTTTCAGGCTGGCTGGCATCTGCCAAAATCACTGGCATTTTGAGCGCTCGGGCGCTATTGACAAAACGACCGTTGGGATCGCGCTCAATCACCACGACTTCATAACCAGCGAGCCGCAAATGTTTGGCAATCTGAAAGCCCACTCCTCCCAAGCCACAGACGATGTAATGGTGGCGCTGCGGCAAATGTGCGGCATTCCAGACGTGGTGAAAGTGGCTGCCCAGCACCAGATCATTCAGCAGGGCATAGAAGACCCCGATGACGCCTGCGCCCACAATCATCATCATCGCCGTGAAGATTTTGATGGCAACTGGAGCCTGCTCGGCGACTTCTTCATGGCCCCCAGCACCGGTCAACATACCAACGGTAAAGTAAAGCGCATCAGGAATCGCTACGTCGAAACTGACGCTGATATAGATCAAAGTTGAGACCATAATCAGCAGCAGCAACACCAGGGTAATCAGCAGGGCCGCTCGGCTCTGTCGCCGAAATTGCTTGAGTCCGGCTAAAAAGCTGCGGATGCGGCGCTCCCACGACAGACGCTTCATTCTGACGGTAGTGGGACGGGTGGCAATGATCAGGCGATCGCCCGTTTCCAGTCTGTGATCATGCTGTACTGCCGACACCAGGTCAATATCTCGCTGGGCTGACTGATAGTAGACCAGCATGCGATCGCGATTTTCCCACAAGTGCCTCAGCAAAATGCCGTTCCAAGGATGCCTCGCCTCGATTCGCTCCTCATATATGGGCCAATTGAGACCCATCAGATCGATTTGGCCAATGGCGGTATTGCCGAGGGCAGCAAACGCAAAAATCGGGCCGGAAAGCGCCGATACGCTCATCGACACGTGGTAGTCCAGCGTTTGATCGAGGCGGCTACCCAAGCGGTGGTTTAACAGGCGGTTGATAATCTGAATGCGGGGATTAAGGATGCGTGCTTGGGTCAAAATCGCTAGATTCAGCGCATCATCTGAGGTCATAAGCAATAGTGCTGAGGCATCGTGAATGCCTGCTTGCACCAAGATGTCGGGCGATCGCAGATCCCCCGTAATGACGTCGGGCTCATGGATGGGCCGGTTGCTAATGCCAACCACTTGAGCGCCCTGCCGCTGCAGCAGCGAAAAGACCCGATAGCCTGTGTTCCCCAATCCGCAGACAATGATTTTTGGCTTCATAAACCCATAGCATGCGATGAATTGGAACTTCGCACTGGCCTCTTACGCCACCTTATAGTGGCTGGGCGCATCCAGACGGTGTTGTAGTTTGAGATACACCTGCTGGAATATTTACGGTCCCTAGAAAATAAATTAAAGGCCAGCGTTTATCACTTATAAATGCTACATGGCCTTGGATCCAACGGCATTTATACCAATTTGCGACTTGCGACCTGGAATTTACGCCTGCAGAATCGCCATTCTGGAAACGTCAGGTCTTACGCTAGCAATGCCAACCGGCAATCAAGGTTTAGTCATTTGAGATCACGGCTGCGGGGGCTGACCCTTCGACCAGAACGGTCATCGCTACGGATTCGGTCGCTTC
>JBCDFX010000590.1:0-2456 GCA_039177155.1 Cyanobacteria bacterium P01_H01_bin.119 | reverse complement strand
GTCCCGGCAGAGCAGATTGATTTAGGACATTTCTTAGACCGAGCGCTCTTGGGCGATGGCTGGCTCAGCTAAGGTTGGGTGCGATCAAATAGAACATCATTCTCGTCAGGTTTCTAGCTCTTACCTGACGAGTTTTTTTTGGGGTTTAATGGCTACTATGACTCTGTTTTGATGCTTTGAACTCAAACTGTAGAGGTGACCCCAAAGCTTTTTGACCAGGCTCTGCTGTACGGGTCGGCCGTTGCGATCCCTACATTCCCAGAGAGCACGACGGTCTAACGCGGCTCTATTTGGTCGTCCAGCGACATTGTGCTAAACCTGAACATCCCTTCGCTAGCGAACCAATTATGACGATTATCAAATAAGAAGCGGGGGAGCAGAAGATGTAGTACGTAGAGAAGCTACCGGCTACTTTCCCTTCTGGCAGCCACTTGTCATCTCATGTCTCGCTCTACCGAATTCGCCCATCTATGGATGCCCCATTTTGGCGGTCTGGAGCTATTCCAGGCCCATCTTTGTGGATACGCCTTCGATAAGCATTTTCATGACGCTTACACAATCGGACTGAATGAGACAGGGCTGGGGCAAAGCCTGTTTCGCGGCAGTCTAATTGATAGCCCGCCAGGCAGTTTTAAATTGCTGAATCCAGGCGAGGTGCATACAGGGCAGGCGGCGAATGATCGCGGTTGGGGGTTTCGCAATTTCTACATCAGCCCCTCTTTAATGGCATCGCTGTTGGCGCAGCTAGAGCAGGCAGACCAGTCCTTGCCCGTGTTTGGCGCTCCAGTGGTGCATAACCCCAGATTGCGATCGCTCTTTTGGCAAACGTTTCAAGCGCTGAATGAGTCTAGCCCGCTGTTGACTCAACAGTCCCTGTTGCTGGCGCTCATGTCGCAGCTACTGCAGCATCACAGCGTCACTGCCCCCCTTAAGCCAGCTGGTCAGGAGTCGCAGGCAGTGGCCCTGGTGCGGGCATATCTAGAAGAACACTACGCTGAGAATGTCTCGATTGCCACCCTAAGTCAGCTCAGCAATCTAAGTTCCTACTACTTGATTCGTAGCTTTCGCCGCCAGTGGGGACTGCCCCCGCACCGCTACCAGCAGCAAATCCGACTGCTGAAAGCCAAGCAAGCACTGCAAACATCGCAGTCTTTAGCAGAGATTGCGATCACGACCGGATTTTTTGACCAAAGCCATTTCACTCGCAGTTTTAAGCGGGTCTTTGGCGTTACACCGGGGCAATATCGTCAGCGCAATTCTGTGCAAGACCGCTAACGCAGCCGTTGATAGGTTAGGGCAATCATCAACTGAAGAGATTGCCATGACTAGATTTCAGCCCATCGCTGCGCTTGTGCGAGAGGCCTCTGTTTCTGCCATTATCGCGGGATTTGTCAGTGTGCTTGTGGGCTACTCTAGTGCTGCTGTGATTGTCTTTCAGGCGGCTCAGGCCCTTGGCGCGACCGCAGCGGAAATCGGCTCTTGGATGTGGGCACTGGGTATTGGCGGTGGCCTAACGACGATTTTGCTATCGCTCCGCTATCGCACCCCTGTGCTCACGGCTTGGTCCACACCAGGCGCCGCGATGCTGATTACCTCAGCGACGAATGTTTCAATGGCTGAAGGCGTTGGCGCCTTTCTGATCGCAGCTTTGCTGATGACGCTTTGTGGCCTTAGCGGCTGGTTTGAGCGCGTGATGAATCGCCTGCCCCTGTCAATGGCGGCGGGATTATTGGCGGGGGTGCTCCTGCGTTTTGGGCTAAATATTTTTGTGGCGATGGAAACTCGCTTTGGGCTGGTTTTCGCCATGTTTTGCCTATATTTGATGGGCTATTGGTGGTGGTCTCGCTATGCCGTATTGACCGCACTGGCTGGGGGAATCGCGATCGCTGGCCTGCAGGGTACGCTGCAAATCGAGGCTCTGAGGCTAGCGCTGGCGACGCCTATACTGATCCGACCGCAGTTTTCGTTGGGGGCGATCGTCGGTATTGCCCTGCCGCTGTTTGCCGTCACGATGGCTTCCCAAAATGTGCCCGGAGTCGCGGTATTGCGGGCCTCCGGCTACAGTCGTGTGCCCATTTCACCCTTGATTAGCTGGACCGGGATTACCACTTTTTTGTTAGCCCCTTTTGGCGCTTTTACCCTCAATCTTGCTGCCATCACCGCCGCCATTTGCATGGGGCCAGAAGCCCACAAAGACCCTGGCAAGCGCTACGTCGCCGCCGTCACGGCTGGGGTTTTGTACCTGGTGATCGGCATTTTTGGGGCCACTGTCGGAGCCCTCTTTACCGCCTTGCCTCAGGAGTTGGTGATGGCGATCGCTGGCTTGGCATTGCTCAGCACCATCGGCAGAGGCCTGGCGTCAGCCTTAGCCCACGACTCAGAGAGAGAGCCTGCCCTGATCACTTTTCTGGTCACCGCATCGGGAGTGACCTTATGGGGCATTGGCTCAGCTTTTT
>JBCDFX010000589.1:0-2459 GCA_039177155.1 Cyanobacteria bacterium P01_H01_bin.119 | reverse complement strand
CTTCAGTCGCTGCGACAATGCTGTAGTAGCCGTATAGTCCGGCGAGCTGACCGGGGGTCTCTGTCGAAAAAGCAAAGTCGTTGATGAGCAGCCGTTTGGCGCGTTCTAACTCTGTGGGGGCAACGGTTTGAACGGTCAGCGTGACCAGGCGATCGCAGATTAGCGCTTCTACGGCATCGACGCGATCAGGTTCTAACCACATTTGCAGCGTAAACAAGCTGCAGTCACGCTGCAGCGAAAAGCTGCTGCCGATGTCGAATACCCACTGGCGCTCTTCACGCAGTTCCCTGACAAGCCGAGCACTTCGCCCTTCTGCCAGCAGCGCCGATAAGATATCCATGCCGCACGCTGCATCTAAATCTTCAATACCTGGCCCCAGCCAGGCCATTGTCAGGCGGGCATGTTCCAAACGCGGTGCGTGCAGCACCTGACGACGCACGCCCCACCAGGGCTCGATTTGCCCTGGCACCGCCAGATGAGCCTGACCAGGCGCCGGGGCAAAGGCTCGAAAGGCATGGCGCACCATATCTAAAGTGGGCTCCAGGGGCACGCCGCCCGCGATTACCACGGTCATATTGTCGGGCTGGTAATGAGTTTGATGAAAACAGCGCATCTCTTCCGGCGATCGCTGATTCAAAATCGCTGCGGTGCCCAAGACCGAACGGCCATAGGCATGGTGGGGAAACACCTGCTCAGAGAGCGCTTGAAAGCCGAGCCAATCAGGATCATCCTGAGCTTGGCGAATTTCTTCTAAAACCACCTGGCGCTCCCGCACAAATTCATCGGCAGGAATCGTCGCATGTAGTACTAAATCTGCCAAATGCGGCAGTGTAGTCGGCAGGGCCTCAGCGGCGACGGCTAGGTAAAAATGAGCGTAATCATGACTAGTGGCCGCGTTGCTAAAACCGCCCTGGGTCTCAATTGCATGGTCAAACATGCCCGGAAGCAGATGCTCAGTGCCCTTAAACACCATATGCTCCAGAAAATGAGCCATCCCTGTCCATTCCAGCGGTTCGCAGGCTGCGCCGGCATTAATCCATACGTCTGCAACCACAACGGGAGTGGCAGGCATCTGCTGATGCACTACCGTTAAACCATTTTCTAAGCAGGTAACTGTAGCGGGAAAAGTCAGGGTTGAAGTAGTCAAGGGCTTGGGATATGCGATCGCCAAAAGTGCAGTTAAAAGCAGATGCCAGTCACCGCTAGCTGAGCCAGGATAATGGCCGGACTTGCCAAGAGCTGCTCGATTACTGAGGCTTATATAGCAAGATGCGGTGACTGCCTTTCGAGAACTGTCAAAATTGATACAAAGTTCAGGGCGATTCCGGTCGTGAAATCGCCTTTCTCCGTGCCAATCGTTTCGTTAGCGTAGCGAATTTTGTTCTTTCTCGATAGCGGTATGGACAGTGACTTTAACCTTCCTTAAAAAACCTTCTCCTCTGGAGCCAAAACAAAATCCCTCTCTGTTGGACAGAAAGGGATTTAAAGAATTATTCACCGCGACGCCGTCTTACCTCAGTTTCCGACCTGGAAGAACCAGGTGGGAATGCCGGCACCGATTTTAAGTTTCCGAGTACAAGCTCGGTCTACTGCCATCGGCACTACTCGATTCCCTTACAGACAAAGCATAGATCGACAAACAGTGTTGGCAGTCACCAACGTCGTAGTGAATCTCTGGCTATCATAGCTAACTTTCCCCCAGCGATCGCAAGGGGGAATTATGAATTCTCTGGCCGGAGATTACGACCGATAGAGGGATACCAAATGGCCTCGATGGCTTGAGCAATCTGGACCCAGTCTTCAGCCGCTGTTAGGCAAACTGTGACGTGTCCCAGCTTGCGGCCTGGTCGCGACTGCTGCTTGCCATACCAATGCACATGAGTGTAAGGCTGTCGCGATAGTTCAGCTCGCACATCGGCATAGTTGTGATTGGCGGTTTCAAAGCCCAGTAGGTTGACCATCAAGGCGCGATCGCAGGTCATCGCGGGACTGCCCAGTGTTTGCCCGGTGACAGCTAACAACTGCTGGGCAAACTGCGAAGTTTGGGCAGCATCTTGCGTGTAATGACCGGAATTGTGAGTGCGCGGCGCGACTTCGTTCACCAGCACCTGATCGCCCGGCGCAAGAAAGAACTCAATACCTAACACGCCGACAAAATTCAGCTGTTCGACAAGCGTGCGGGCGATCGCCGTCACCCGCTGCTGCACCGCCGTCGTCACCGTTGCGGGAGCCATCACCCGCCGACAAACCTGTTCCACTTGCTGGGTTTCTACCACGGGATAGACTACGATTTCGCCCGTAGTGGAGCGGCTTACCATCACCGCTAGCTCTTTTTCGAATGGAATAAAGGCTTCAAGCAGCACTGCCTGACGCCTAATCTGCTGCCAGGTTCGTAGGAGTTCATTCTCTGAGCTGATGATAAAGGTGCCCTGACCGTCGTAGCCGAGGCGGCAGGTTTT
>JBCDFX010000588.1:0-2461 GCA_039177155.1 Cyanobacteria bacterium P01_H01_bin.119 | reverse complement strand
GCTGCAGGCGGTAAACGCCAACGTTAGGCGTGCCGTTCTCAGGATCTTTGGTAATCATCAACCCTAGGGTAATCACTCGGCCTGCATCACCCGGATAGACTCGCAGCAGGGGCAACTGATTTAGATCGACCTGGTCGTCTTTAAGCACCACCTGCTGACACTGGGGCAGTAAATCTCGACCCGGTTTAGCTTTGACCACATCAAATAGGGCTTTGCCCAATTCAACCGCCTGGGAAATCTTTTTGGGCGGACGAGGCTGATACAGCAGCGCTAGTTTATTACCCAATGCCTCTAGTTCGCGGGGCTCTTTCATATTTAGGGCCCAGCAGACCCGCTCCACTGTGCCCAAAGTATTGATAGCGATGGGATAAGACGCACCGTTAACCGCCTCAAACAGGAGGGCAGGACCGCCAACGTAGAGCATGCGATTCGCAATTTCAGCAATTTCTAAATCAGCATCAACCGGAGCCGTAATTCGCTTGAGCTGACCGCGCTGTTCGAGGAGGGCCAAAAAACCCTGAAGATCTCTCGCCATAGTGAAGAAGTGTAAACCTTACTTCTATTATGACGGGCGACGGCGGTTTCTTTCACCGCGCCACAGATGCGCGGAATTCTCTGGCCTTGGCCTGTAATACCAGATCCAATCCATACAACCCTGAAACAGAATAGGGCTTTGACGCGCTCAGCCCGAATGCACCAGATTCAAATCGGGGATCGTCAAATAGGATTTGGTATAACTGGAGATAAGCAAAAATTGATAACGGTATATACCTTGTGATTGGGGCATTAGGGCTACAAATATAGCCTTGGTCAAATTACTAACCGTATCTAGTGTCGCTAGAATCGTTGACACAGAAGCAATCTGACTCGCAACCCTGGCTAAATCTTTCGGCAGGTTGCTACAACTCCCGCGACTACCGCTTTTCCGATGGCTGACGCTGTGCCGCCCTTTGAATTTATTGTGACGGGAAAGCCTATTTCCCACCAAACTAAGGGTTATCCATGACTACTTCCCTCGATACATCCAGCTACTTTCCGCAGATTATTGAGCGACATGGTGCTATCTGGCAAGACTACTTAGCCGTGCGGAACAATATTGAGCTGAATTGGCGGAAAATTTCATTTCATCAGGGATGGCTGTGGGCTGACGTGGGTGCAGAAGGGCCAAATCATGCTTCGTTCAGCGATTTGATAACCATGATTTTTGGCTTATGGGTATTTTTGCATCCTGAGGTCGTGCTGCAATCCTACGGACGCTGCCTAATTGAGCACCCTAAAACCCAAGCTTGCGCCCCAGACCTAGTGCTGTACAAAGGCGATAATATTCCCCGCTGGCAACCTGGAGAACCCCGCCGTATTATATTGCCTGGTCAGCGAGTGCCGGATTTGGTCGGAGAAATTTCTGACACCACTTTAAGCACCGACCTCGATGAGCAAAAGCAGCTCTATGCCAGCCTAAAGATTTCGGAATACTGGGTTATTGATGTCAAGGGACTACGTTTGTTTGCTTTTGGGCTCAACTTATCAGGCGTCTACGAGCGGATTGACGTCTCGCAGGTGCTAACTAATTTACCAATTGCTTTAATTGAGCAAACTCTGGCCCGACTCGCTACAGAAACCAATACAACCACCGCAAGTTGGCTGATGCAGCAGCTTCAGCAGCGGTTAGATAGTTGAGATTGTTCTGACTTTGAAACCTATAAAACGCCTTTAGAGCTGGGAATGGTGTGTGCTCGCCGGGGATCGGCTTCTGTTGCCATCCGCATCGCCCGGGCAAAGGCTTTGAAAGTGGCTTCAATAATATGGTGGGAATTAATGCCGTCGAGCTGACGAATATGCAGTGTCATTTGAGCATGATTTACGATGGCCACAAAAAATTCCCGCACAAGCTGAGTATCGTAGGTGCCCACCCGCTCAGTGGGAATCTCCAGTCCGTAGCTCAGATGCGGACGCCCGGAAAAGTCTAGGGAGACCTGCACCAGTGCTTCATCCAGCGGCGCGATAAAATGCCCGAAACGAACAATGCCTTTGCGATCGCCCAGGGCCTGCTTTAATGCCATCCCTAGCGTAATGCCCACATCCTCATTGGTGTGGTGATCGTCAATTTCTAAATCGCCCTTAGCCTGTACGTCCAAATCGAACAGACCGTGGGAGGCAATCTGGTGGAGCATATGATCCAAAAAGGGAATTCCCGTATCGGCGATGCAGCTGCCCTTGCCCTCCACGGTAAGACTCACCTGCACATCCGTCTCTCCTGTCGTACGGCTGACTTGAGCTGAGCGCAGAGCCGTCTGAGTCACCTCTTGAAAGGGAGGAATATTCTGAAAGGGCTTGATTTGAGACTCTCGGGTTTGCATGGTGAATATCAGGTGAGTAACTGGCGGTGGCTTGAAGTTTGCGGGTAATGGCGACGAAGCAGTTTCTGATAATGCACTAACTTATATCCGTCGATTATCTGGGC
>JBCDFX010000587.1:0-2465 GCA_039177155.1 Cyanobacteria bacterium P01_H01_bin.119 | reverse complement strand
CTATTTCAGGCACTGCCGCTGTGTGGCCCAACTGCGATTTCAGTCTGGACTCATGGCCGAAGTGCTGTATGCCAAGGGGGAGCAGACGTGGAGATCGCAGCGCTGGATGGAAGTCGAAGGCGATCGCGGGGCCCTGGTTTTCAATCGGGAGCAGGGCACCTTGATCACCGCCGACGGTGAATCCCCAATTGAAGTGGGTTCGCGACGGGGACTGTTTGCTAAAGATACCCTCGCCGTTTTAGACAAATTGCTAGACGGTAAACCACTCTACGTCACGCCCCAAGCAAGCCTGTATGCGCTGCAAGTGGCTGCCGCCGCTGAGGAGTCGGCGCGCACGGGTCAAATGGTGTCTGTTACGGCAACTTATCCTGATGCCGACCCGCCGACTTGAGGCGTTCTTTGACGCCAGCCCAGCCTTATCTGGCGGCATTGCCGGGTCCGGTGAGGTGCGTCACTCTATCTGAGCACGCAGGCGGCAGGCTATTTTTGTCCCTCACTGCTGCAGCAAAGCTGGATTCCTGGGGCGCGTCGTCAATTAAAGCCAGAATGCCTGCGGTATCAGCATTGCCGCGCCCGCTCCTGAAACTTAGCTAGGGGCTGAACCGCTTTTAGCATGAGGGCTTGACCGCTAAATGATGACAGCCCCTAGTTTTCTGCGATAACCGCCTACAATTTATGACGAGCTCTGTTGCAACTGGCGTCTTTAATCTGCGTTAAGCCTGCTCCTTATGACTGCTCGTTCCCCCCGCCAGGCTTTTGCTGACACTGTGATTGAGGCGACCTATCGCCGCAGTCGACGACATCTCATTGGGGGTGCGATCGCGCTGGGTGGGGTCGTCGTCGTCGGCATCCTTTGGTACAAACTAATCGAAGGCTGGACTTGGCTCGACGCGGTTTACATGTCTGTCATCACGTTGGCCACAGTGGGGTTTGCCGAAGTGCAGCCTCTGGGCGCTCGCGGCCGCATTTTTACCATCGTGCTGATTTTGATGGGCGTGGTGGTTATCGGCTACATTCTGAACTCGTTTTCAGAAGCGCTGATTCAGGGGCACTTACAAGCTGGAATTCGCTTGAGACAACGCCGTAAGCTTATGGACTCGCTGACAGATCACTACATTATTTGTGGCTTTGGTCGCACCGGACGCCAAGTCGCCGCCGAATTTGCCCTAGAGCAGATTCCCTTTGTGGTAATAGACTCCGACGACCACTCGATTCAAGAAGCCCAGCAACTCGGATTTATTAGCCAACAGGGCGACGCCACCCAAGATCAGGTGCTGCAGCGAGTGGGGATTGAGCGAGCTAGTTGCCTGGTCGCGGCTCTGCCCTCAGATGCCGAAAATCTCTACACGGTCTTATCGGCTAAAACGCTGTCTCCCAAAATTCGCACGATCGCTCGGGCCAGTAGCGAAGAAGCTGTGCAAAAACTGCAGCGAGGGGGTGCTGATATGGTCGTATCACCCTACATCACGGGGGGCAAGCGCATGGCGGCGGCAGCGCTCCGGCCTCAAGTGGTGGATTTTCTGGAAGGCATTTTATCGGGGAGCGATCGCACGGTTTACGTTGAGGAGTTCCTGATTTCGATAGCCGATTGCCCAAAAGTGGGACAAACCCTGGGCCAAGCGGAACTGCGGCTCAAGTCGGGAGCCTTGATTTTGGCTATTCGCCGCGCTGACCACAGCCTCATCGTCGGTCCGAATGCGGAAACGATGCTGTGCGCTGGCGATATGGTCATCGGCATGGGCACGTCTGAAGAGCTGCGCCGCCTGAACCAAATTTTGAGCCCGATTCAGCGGCGCGATTTCTAAAGCGCTAACGGTGAAGGCGGGCGACGGTCAGCATTTTTAATGATGGTTGCTAGTCTTTGCCGCCCCAGGACACGTCATCCATTAAAGCCAGAATGCCTGCGGTATCAGCATTGCCGCGCCCGCTGCTTAACCTTAGCCAGGGGCCGAACCGCTTTCAGCATTAGGGCTTGACCGCTAAATCGATGACAGCCCCTAACACCATGCTACTTTGAAGGCTTATGATTTTTTGAGACGCTCCATACAACATCTGTTGTGCTTCAAAGACTGAGCTCTAGATTTCCATCTTCCAAAAAGCTAACGCTGCGGGTTTTTGCCGGCGTAATTTTGCTGGTGGCGATCGCTATCATTGCGATTTCTCAACTGCGCGACAACTCCAGTGTTTACTATCCGCCGCCGCCGGATGCCCCGGGACCAGATCTGGTTTGGCCCAATCTTTCACAGAGCCAAGCTCGCCAAATCCGCAAAAGTGTAACCACGCTGACTCAGGCTGAAAAGTCCGCTTTTGTCAACGCCGTCAACGCTCTGCAAGCAACCTACCCTGAAGGCTCGCAGCTCAGCCGATATGAACAGTTTGTGGTGCAGCACATTTTGACCATGGGGTTTCGGCAGCGTCTGGGAGCCACTGGGCCAGCTCGCGGCAACCCGGCTCACAGCTATCCG
>JBCDFX010000586.1:0-2495 GCA_039177155.1 Cyanobacteria bacterium P01_H01_bin.119 | reverse complement strand
ATATATGGCGCATTTAGCTGCGGTTGCTGCCGCATCCAGAAAGGCTCCATGACGATGCCCTCCCGTTCTCATGGCGCTAAAGGCAATGTGCAGCAAAATCTGATCAATCGCGCTGGGGCTAAGCTGCTCGATTAAATCAACGTCGCGGCTGATTGCGGGGGAAGGAAAAGATGACATAGCCAGAGAATCTATTGTGGTTTACGGTTCAGCTAGGCTGTGGCGCGATCGCAGCCAGAGAAGCTGCGCTCTTGCTGAGACTTGCCGATATTAGAACGTGTCGGGTGAACTTGTGTTTAGACCAATGACCCAGTCCACTCAGAGAGTTGCTCCGGATAAACGCGACCGCTGCCGCGAAACGCAAGTTCCACCAGATCCACGGGAGTCAGCTCCTGCAGCCGACCGCTGCCGCGATCATCCATCAGTGCAGCCATAACTCGGCCACTGCCGCGATCAGTTTCAATGGCAACCGCCCTACCACTGCCGCGAATTTCGAGGGGCTGCTGCTCGAGGGCGATCGAGCGGCCACTGCCGCGAAACATGGGAGGCTGACCAGTCTGAGAAGACTGGGCAAATAGAGCGGAGCCAAAAACAGCCGATAATCCGCTGCAAACTGAAAAGGCCACTGTACCAGCCAGAAGGAATATTGAAGTATTTCGCATAAGAACCTGTCCGTTTTGAGCGCTTCTGGTTCTTATTACGAGAAACTGACTTGGGGCTCAGGAAATTCTGTTTCCGTGAAAATGCTCAATTTATGAAGTTCAAGGATACAAACCTATAAAGATTCTGCAGTCTGACCCGTCTCAAGTTAAGAGATGCGGTGTCTTTGGTCAGATTGCTCACCGCACCTAATATCGCTGGAGTGGCTGATATTGCAGTCGAAGGGCTGATTAGGACATTCGACTGCGTCGCGGGGCTCTTATACTCAGGGTTACAGCGCCGAGCGCTATCCGTAGCAACGCGACAAACGCAATATAGAGGCGATCTGACTCGCAACTCGCCCAAACATTCAGCAGGTTGCCCTATTAACTCGCAGCCAGGGGCCTGCGCTGTTCCACCAGCCGCAAACCGTGACCGAGCCGGTGCTGCATCGTTGAAGCCAATCATAAACAGCAGGATCTAGGGTGACTAGGGGACAGGGCGCAGATAAGGGCGCATCGGCCTCTGGAAGAAGAATGTAGGTTTGATCTGCCCTACGCTCCAGCGTGCCTTTAAGGCAGTAATAGTTTGATGCCGACGACGCGCCCAGTGATGACAGATCTCTAGATTCAGACGGCAACGCGTCTGTTGAAAGGTAAGAAGAGCGTTGGGACGCACGGCTTGCCCATAAAGGACGGGTCGCGGGCTGTAGATTGGCGGCGACGCGGACGTCCCAACCGTCTATAGGATAGTGTTCAGGATGGTCGAGGTAGTGTTGCTGCTGGGTTAGCCAGGTCGGCTGATGGTTTGCCCCATTGAATAAGGGAATCACCGCCGCCGGGGCTAGGGCATCGTGGAGCAGGGCGGTTTGAAGTTGCCGAACCGGGAGCGATCGCGGCTGAATATTGTGCTCAACGCACAGGGCTGCGGCCATACCTGCGGCCTGCCCGATCAGCAATACAATTGGCTGTAGCCGGGTTGCGCCGTTGGCGATATGGCTGACGGATAAGTTTTTGTCGCACACTAGTAGGCCGTCTGTATGGGCCGGAACTAGGGCTTTATAGGGGATGGCAAATGGAGTGCCTGTCCAGCGACCGCCCCAGCGAAGGGATTTGGGCTGGAGGGGATAGTTATGGCCCGGATAGTGGTGGTCGTTGGGGTAGTTGCCGATGGCGATCGCGCTAACCTCTCCCTGAGCGTTGCGCGGAAGCGGAGCAACCTGCCCGTCCGAAACAGGCAATAAATCGGTCTCGGTGACGGTTGTGATTCCCTGGAGTCGCCGACTCTCCCGGTAATAGGGCATTAGCGCAAAACCGCCGCCGCCAATACTGTGGGGCTGGGCCGGAAACAGAGATTGAGCTAACCCGTAGCGGCGACCAAGCTGTTGCTGAATCAGGTGGACAAACCCTTGGGTATGGTCCAAGGCCGCCTGCTGCCACATCTGCCTGTCCGCCGCCGAGCCGATTAATTGATCTAGATTTTCACCGTAGTCATTACCGTGAATCGGCCAGTTCAGCATAAAGCGATCGCCGGGCAGCCTGCCATAGTCCAAAAAGCGCTGGGGGCCGATATCCGCCCACGCGCCCTTAAACTGAGCAATCTTTACCCCAGACGGCTGCGCAACCGCCGGAGCTGCTGCTCCATGGCCAAAATCTTGCAGCACGGCAACCCAGGTGGGTGCTTGCACTGGGTAGCGCTGGGCGATCGCCGCTAGCGGATCCGCGAGATTACTCAGATCGATCGGAGCGCTGGGCTCTTGCCAAACAGACTGGGTTTCCCAACCCCAGCGATAGGGCACCTCCCCTAACGCCAGCACATCGCCTAGCTCCGTGCCGTCAATCACGATGTCAGCGTAGATT
>JBCDFX010000585.1:0-2497 GCA_039177155.1 Cyanobacteria bacterium P01_H01_bin.119 | reverse complement strand
GCTGTCTATTGATGGCGAAGCGATCGCCTCGGCGGATGTGCTGCAGCGCCGCGTCGAAAACAGCCAAGTTGGTCAAACGCTGCAGCTCAAAGTCAAGCGCGGTAGCGAAACGCAGCAGCTTGATGTGATCACGGCAGAGCTCGAAAACAGGGAGTAATCAGCACGATTGCGCGGGCTGCCACTATATGTCATCGTCAGCGCCGCGCGGAACTGCTGTCTGAGGACGGGCGTCAACGCTCTTAGGGAATGCATGATTTAGCTGACCGAGGCTTCGACAGCCAGGATTTCAGCCTCTGACCCAGATAGTTAAAAGGGGCGTGGTCACACTGATGCCAACAGGGCTCTAGCCTTAATTGATGACGCGCCCTGGCAGTGTAAACGCCCAGATCTGGTAGATTAGTCAGCTAGTGGTCCAATCTGTTGTCGGATTTGGCCATTGGCGCCGGTGGGTGAGCGATCGCACACCCCTCATTCTGTCCTCTACCCAAAAAAGCTGAGCCGATATGGCGGGTGTGCTGAAACCTCTCAAAGCATCCCTAAAGGCGAGTGGCCAAGCGCTGCTGCGCCAAATCTCCCGTCTAAAGCCACTGCTGCCGCTAGAAGAAGCGCAGTGGGCGCAGTTGGGGCTGCTGACCACCCTGGTGCAGCGAGACATGACGGCTCGCTACAAAGGGTCGATGTTGGGCAATATCTGGCCGTTGGTCAATCAGCTCGCCACGCTGCTGATTTACACCTACGTTTTTTCAATTGTTTTACAGGTCAAACTTGAACTCAAAGGGCTCCCCGCAGATAACTCTCTGGTATTTGGCCTGTGGCTATTTGCTGGATTGCTGCCGTGGATGATTTTCAACAATGGGCTGTTGCAGGCGGCTAACTCGGTAGTTGCTCAACCCAACTTGGTCAAAAAAGTGGTTTTCCCCTTGAGTCTCCTCCCTCTAGTCCCCATCCTTTCCGGCTTTTTAGAAAGCAGCTTTGGGCTGATGGCGCTCATCGCATTTGTCGCGTTTTCCCAGCAGGTGCTCAATCCAACACTGTTGTTTTTACCGCTGATTTGGCTGCCCCTGCTGCTGCTGACTGCTGGATTGGGCTATGCTGCCGCCTGCTTAACGGTATTTGTGCGTGACATTCCACAAACTCTAGCCGTAGCACTGAATTTGTGGTTCTACGCTACTCCCGTCATTTATCCAGCAGCGCTGATTCCTGAGCCTTTACAGCAGTGGGTGTTTTGGCTCAATCCGCTAGCGGCGATCGCGGAGCTGTACCGCGATGCTATTTTGGTAGGTGAAATTACTCGCTGGGGCGAATGGGCCGTCGCGACCCTCACTTCTGGCCTCATTTGTGGGTTTGGATTCTGGTTATATCGTCAGCTCAAATCGGCCTTTGCCGATGTGTTATGAAAGCAGCTCAAATATGTTTAAACGAGGATTCAAGTAATCTTTGAAGAGCCAGATTATTCTTTAAATTTAATCTTCTAAATTTAATGATTAAACGATTGATTCGAGAAGTTTGATGTCCCAATTGCCGATCATTTCTCTAAAGCACGTTTCTAAGCTCTATAAGCGTTATGATCATCCGGTTGAACGCCTGAAAGAAGCCTTATTTCCGACTCGGGTGAAAGCCGAAGAGTTTTGGGCGCTGCGTGATATCAGCTTAGAGATTTCGCCGGGAGATACAGTAGGCATTATTGGGCGCAACGGGTCTGGTAAAAGCACGCTGTTACAAATTATTGCTGGTACATTGCAAGCCACCACTGGGGAAGTAGCAGTGAAAGGTCGGGTATCCGCTCTGTTGGAATTGGGGAGCGGCTTTAACCCCGAATTTACTGGCCGACAAAATGCCTTTTTTAATGGGCGAGTTCTAGGCTTATCGCAGGCCGAAATAGCGGCTAAATTTGAAGATATTGCGCAGTTTGCTGCGATCGGCGACTTTATCGATCAGCCTGTCAAGACCTACTCTAGCGGCATGTTTGTGCGGTTAGCCTTTGCCGTCGCCATCAATGTCGATCCAGAAATTCTGATTATTGATGAGGCTTTATCAGTCGGTGACGAAGCCTTTCAGCGTAAATGTTTTGCTCGCATCTATGACTTGCAAGAACGCGGCGTGACGGTTCTGTTTGTTTCCCATTCAGCTAGCTCGGTGGTTGAATTATGCGACCATGCCGTACTCATTGATGATGGCGAAATTATTGTTCAAGATACGCCTAAAATAACGGTCGCCAAATATCACAAACTTATTTACGCTCCTGAAGAAACGCGCTCAGCTCTCCGTAAAACCTTTCAACAGGAAATCTTGTTTGATTCTGAGCAAGCAGAAGCCGGCGATCGCTCCTCGGTAAAGGCGTCAGAAACGCACTTGCCGTCGGAATTACCCTCTCGGCGGTATGACATTCTTGAGGCTCAATATGACCCGTATCTCGTGCCGCAGCACTGCATTGAATACCAGTCATGCGGAGCCAAAATCAAACATCCCGACATCAGAACTCGAGAAGGAAATTTAG
>JBCDFX010000584.1:0-2501 GCA_039177155.1 Cyanobacteria bacterium P01_H01_bin.119 | reverse complement strand
TTCGTTGGGCTGATGTTTTTGTTAATACTCACAGTTTGCAGTTGAGCTTGTGCCGTCTATTTTGTGCCCTTCTAGCGGCCAAATTTTACAGAGGCTGGGGTCAAAATCTTGCAAAATTCTGGGCTTAAGGCCCTGCAGAGGTACAGAAAAGAGGACAAATCCAAGAGATGGATGTACGACCAGGACATCAGTAATCCGTAGCTGAGCTGATTTTTGAGTTGTATATAATACGAACTTTGATCAGTGCAACATTGCTTTGATTCATAAAGAGTCCCCCTTTTATGTAAAAATTTCTTGGTTTATCTTCAAGATTTATTCAAGCGTAGAAAATATCTCAAACGTTGTAATTTCAGTGATTTCAACCACTAAAAACCGCTGCTGATCATCCGGTTTTTTGGCGGCGGTTCAAGAAGAGAGTATTAAATCTGATCTCGTCGTCTGCATTCTCGGTGTAATTACGGCAAAATATAAAAATATTTAAGAACACCTCTTTACATTTACCTGAGCTGAATATGTTTGTAGCGTTTTTGACAGCGCTTGATTGGGTGTATTTGTCAGTTCCTTATCAGTAAGTCATCAGTAGTCAAGTTGCGATCGTCAATTTTCATTTTCTGGCTCCGAGTAAGCATTGTCCCTAAATTGCTCTATTGCTGTTAACTTCTGTCTCTCATGACGGCTAAACCCATGCATGCTGCAACTACAGTAAAATCAGCGGCCCAAAATTCTCGATCTGACTTTCAGCAGCAGCTCGCAGAGTGCGATGCTGCCCTTGAGCGTGGTGAAGCTACGGCAGAGAGATGGCAACAGCGCAGCTTTTGTTTGGTGCAACTGCAGCGCTACTTTGATGCCCTTTCCAGCTATCAGGAAGCGTTGAAGCTTGATCCGGACAACCCCAAAGCTTGGTGCAACTATGCCAGCACATTGGCTGCAGTGGGGCATTTACCTGCGGCAGTGCAAGCCTATGATCGTGCCCTAGACATAGCACCCGATTACGCTAACGTTTGGCGGCGACGGGGTAAAGTGCTTTATCACCAAAAAGAATATGTCAGGGCGATTGAAAGCTATGATCACGCTTTGGCGATTGCTCCCACTGATGCTCGCCTTTGGTATGGTAAGGGCCTGGCTACCTATCGGTTAGGGCAAGTCACTCAAGCCATCAACTTCTTTAAAATAGCTATTGCTAACGATCCAGCCAGTCCAGAAGCCTACGTTTCCCTGGCCTATGCCCTGATTGATTGCGATAAAAAAAGCCAGGCTCTCGCTTATTTGCAGCCTTGGCTAGCAAAAGAATGGAAAGATGCCCGCTTGTCCCAATGCTACGCTTACTTGTTAGTGCGACGGGGGCAATATCAAGAAGCTTTTGAGCAGCTAGAGCAGGCCTGTTCGCTTCAGCCCACTGATGCTGGCTTGTGGTTGCAAAAGGGCATTGTGCTGATGCGTCTTAAGCAATATCCCAAAGCCCACGAGGCCTTCCGAGAATCGCTGAAACGGGGAGCTGATTGCACCGATGGTTGGTTGGCCCTAGGCATGTCGCTGCGCCAGCTTGCTGATCCCGAAGCGGCGATTGCGGCTTTTGATAAGGCACTGGCCCTGTCACCTAGTCATCCATTGGCCTTTTTCCACCAGGCTGGCTGCCATGCCGTACTGGGACGCTATGAGTGGGCCGTTGAACACCTGCGCCGAGCCCTCTCCCTTGATGCTCAAAGGTATCTGGCCAAAGCTCGCCGCGATCCCTGTCTCAAATCTCTAGATACCCCTTTGCTCGCCGCTGCTAAAACCCATTGAGTCTGTGTCTGGCAGATCACCTAAGCCGTCTCAAAGGCCTCTGCTTCTGACAATGCTGTCCTGCCCCTGTGAAGATCTGCGCGCTTAGCGATCGCGTTCCTCTGACCCTGCAATAGACTACGGTAAGTTCACCGCGCTCGGTTGCAAACTCTCTGCGACTGGCGGCAAAGCATCGCCAAGGGGGCGCGATGACGACGCTTGACCCGGCTACTCAACAATTGCTTTACCGATCGATCTACGCCTATATGCAGCAGTATGGGGGGCAATCCCTCGCCGCCGCTCGGGCGATTGTCGGGGCCCTGCTGGCCGTTAAAGCCAAGGCTGGAGAACTCATTGCCCAAGGCCTAGAAATTGAGCAGTGGGTTGATATGTTGGTCGAGGATTTTGATCCTCACCTCGTATCGCAGACCGTTTGGGCAGACGCCGAACAACTGCTCGCTGCCCAAGCCAAAAGATGGCGTGAAATTCTGGAAACCAAAACTCGCGCCACCTTAGACGCTTACATCCAAACTTATGCCCCGGTGTTAGATAGTCAGAAAATTCAGGAACTAGTGACGACAATTTTGCCCATCGTTGAAGATGCCACAATTACCCGTGATGAAGCACAAAGGGTGATTGTTTTAGTGAGTCATCAGGTCGATGTGGACGCCGCGATCGCTCGCGTGATTGATCCAAAATGGCTCTTCTTCGCTAAAAAAACGGCCCAAATTATGCAG
>JBCDFX010000583.1:0-2516 GCA_039177155.1 Cyanobacteria bacterium P01_H01_bin.119 | reverse complement strand
TTCAACTTCAGCAACAGGGCCAATTACCGTTATTGACTTGTGCCCCCGTGCAAACACCTCCCGACAGGGCAGATCCAGCGTCGGATTGTCGGGGTGGTTGCCGGTTATTGCCCGTAGTTGCGCCTCCGAGAGACCGTAGACCAATCGTCCGATGTTTGCCCAATACTGGGTCGCCGCGCACATAGCGCAGGGCTCAACCGTGGTGTAAAGCGTACAGTCCCACAGATAGTCTGGCGCGTAGCGCTCTGCTGCGGTGCGGGCCAGTACTGATTCCGCGTGGTTTACCACATCCATATTGCCCTGGCGCAGCAAAACGCTCCTATGGTCGGGCGCGACCAGCAGCGCGCCAAAGGGATGGTGACCAAGGGCTTGGGCTGCGATCGCGAGCTGATTAGCCTCGCGTAGATAGCGGCAGATTTGGACCAGATTGGGGGATACAGCCTCAGTCATAGCGTGCAGCTAGCAACACAATTCAGTAAATTTAAGCACCGCACTGGCCTTTATGGCCTCCTATCGTATTAGACATTCACCAAAAGTTGACCCACGCGATTAGGACCTATCTAATATGGCAGCTCACTTCGGACAGCGCCCCAGACCCCGCTTCGGACGCCGCCGCTTTTTAAGCTATGGCACCACTGCAGCGGTCGGGACAGTGTTGCTTAAAGCCTGTGCCCCCTCTACTCCAGAGGCGACAAGCCCAGATGCAGCAGAAGCCCCGGCAGAAGATACAGCAGCGGCAGCGGCAGCCAGCATTGCCATTGTGCTGCCAGGGACGATTACCGACGGTGGCTGGAACCAGTTGGGCTATGAAGGCGTAAAGCGGGCCGGTGATACCCTGGGCATTGAAGTGGCCTATGTGGAACAGGTCAGCAATGCCGACCAAACCGAATCGCTGGCTGACTTTGCTCGGCAGGGCTACAGTCTAGTCGTTGGGCACGGGGGGCAGTTCGATGCCGCTATTCAGCAGGTGGCAGCGGAGTTTCCTGACACGTTCTTTTTGGGGGTCAATGGGGACATTGCAGGCGAAAATTATGCCTGCGTGCGCACCAACTACAACCAAATGCTCTATCTCAGCGGCTTGATGGGCGCAGCCATGAGTCAGACCAAAAAACTGGCTTATTTAGCCGGCATGGAGTTTAAATCGACCCAGCAGCAGGGCTCGGCCATGAGCCAGGGGGCAAGGGCCAAAGACCCCGAAGCTGAGGTGATCACCAGCTTTGTAGGGGACTTTAACGACATTGCCAAAGCGAAGGAGTCGGCCCTGGCGCTGATTTCCAGCGGCGTAGACGTTATTTTCCACAACCTAGATAAGTCGGCTCCGGCGGTACTGCAAGCCTGTGAAGAAGCGGGGATTTACGCCTTTGGCAACAATATCGACCAGTTTGAGCTAGCCCCGGAAGCCATCTTGACCAGCGCCATTCAAGATATTGGCGGAGCGATTACCTATGTGGCTGAGCTAGCCGCGAACGGAGAAATAGAGGGCGAAAAATACGTGATTGGCTTAGAAACTCCTGAGCTAGTCAGGTTTGGCACTTTTAATGAAGTGGTGCCAGCGGAGCTACAAGCCGAAGTAGAGACCCTGTCAGAAGCGATGGTGGCCGGGGAAATCACCTTTGAAGATACCGAAGAAAACGGCAAGCCGGCGGTGCGTGTGGTGACGTCGTGAGCCTGCGACTGGCCAATATTACCAAGCGATTTGGCAATTTTACGGCCAACGACCAGATTAGCCTCACGGTTCACAGAGGCTCCATCCACGGACTGCTGGGTGAGAATGGGGCGGGCAAATCTACGCTGATGAACATTCTCTCAGGGCTATACCAGCCCGATGGGGGAGAGATTTTGCTAGATGGCCGTCCAGTTAAGATTCACTCGCCCGCTGATGCCATAGGCTGTGGCATCGGCATGATTCACCAGCACTTTATGCTGGTGCCGCAGCTAACGGTGACAGAAAATATTATTCTGGGTCAGCCAGGTGGGATAAGGCTAAATCTAAAATCCCACGCCCAAACCATCGCCAAACTTAGCCAAACCTACGGCCTGGAGGTGCCCCCAATGGCGCGGGTTGATGACCTACCCGTGGGAGTGCAGCAGCGGGTAGAGATTCTCAAGGTGCTCTACCGGCAGGCCCAGATCCTGATTTTGGATGAGCCCACTGCGGTTCTGGCCCCTGCCGAAATAGATGCATTCTTAGGAGTGCTGCGCCAGCTTGCCAGCCAGGGCCATACCCTGATTTTTATCAGCCACAAGCTGGATGAGGTGATGACGGTATGTGACGAGGTAACGATTTTACGGCGGGGGAAAGTAGTGGCAACGCTCCCCACTGCTGAAACCAACCGAACCGCACTGGCGGAGATGATGGTCAACCGGGCCGTGGAAATTAATACTCGGCCCATACCGCAGCCTGCGGGTGACGTGATTCTAGCGGCGAAAGATATTTGGGCATTAAGCAAGCGACAGACATCAGCCCTGCGGGGGCTGTCATTTCAGGTGCGGGCCAGGGAGATTTTGGGCATTGC
>JBCDFX010000582.1:0-2533 GCA_039177155.1 Cyanobacteria bacterium P01_H01_bin.119 | reverse complement strand
TTATGAGGAGGTTCAAGAGCACGCTCACGCAATTGGGGAAAGGCTTCACGGCTTGGGTGGCGTGCCTGCAGCTTCTTTTGGCAAACTGGCAGAGCTGTGCTGTTTTGAGCCTGAGAATGATGACGTTTATCGCTGTCGTGTGATGATTGACTGTGACTTGGCGGCAGAGCGCGCCATCATTCAGCTATTGCGTCGTTTGGCCGGTCAGGCAGAAAGCCTGGGCGATCGCGCCACTCGCTATCTGCTAGAGCAAGTATTGCTCAAGACAGAAGAACGCGCTTACCATCTAGAGCACTTCCTTGCGCCCGACAGCCTTAAGCTGAGTTGGTAATCTCGGGTGTGTCATCAATGGCTGCTAGAACCCCCGTGAGACAGCCATTATCGCACTTGCCCCTGCTTCATCAGCCAGGGGCAAAAGCCTTTGCGACTGAAAAATTGGGTCGTTAGATGATGACAGCCCCTAAGAACTCCAAAGCTAGAACTCCTGACCAGTGGCGTGGCCCTGCTTCCTGAAATGCATCAGGGATGCAGGGCGCTGACATAGCCCCTAACGACGAAAAGGAACATTACGTTCACAGAGTAAGCTTTGAGGATAATCCCCGGTCACGTAAGTTAAGTCATCAGCCTTAGGCCCGCTGCTGTACCAGCGCCAAAATGTTATCCGGAGTTACCCCGCCAATCACTTTTGAAGAATTAGAAAGCTTGATGTTAGGGCCTTTTTTGCAGGCTTTCATGCAGCCGACGCCGACTACTGACACGTTTTGGAGCTGGGAATCAGCCGCGATCGCGGCTTCTAAAGATCGCATAATCTCTCGGCTCCCTCGCTTGAAGCATTTGCCCTTGCGACAGACCTGCACGCAGAGCGATGGCAATGGTGAATCGGCTGCCGATTTCTCGGCAGACTCGGATGCGATTGCCGGAGCAATCCCCTGAGCTTGCCAAGCGGCTTGTAAAGCAGACGCTTCACGGTCTGGCAGCGGTGCAACATTAATGCCGCGCCATTTTTGCTCATCGGGGTAAGCCCACACCTCTACAAACGTTAGCGGTGTGAGTTCGCGCACCAACATCGGCCGCAGGTATTTGGGCAATTTAATGGCGTAGGTCTGGGTAGCCGTGCGCAACTGAATGCCCTTGACTTTGCCTTTGGGCGATCGCAAAACCTCGGTAAATTGACCCTTGAGCACGACGCCAGTCGGCCGCTGAAACTGGGCTTTAGCGATGCGCTCGGCATTGGGGTCGGGAAGGGTTGTCATGCTGTCACCGTTGTCTTTCAATAGGTCTCCAAAGTTTCAATCAGATCGCCCGAAGCTGAGTGGATACTATGTTTTGGCCTTAACCAACCGCAGTTGGACTCGCCGCAGTGGTTTTGAAATATATCGAAGGTCCGCCAGTAATAGACAAGGACTTAAGAAACTCGTGCTTAATGAAAGCCTTTCTTGACTAGAGACAAGTGACAGGTTGCTGACTGCAACCGCTCCTCTGAACGAGACCCTATGAAAATTGCCTTAGAGTTCTCAGAAAGACTACAGGACTTTTATTCTAGCAACCCCATCACCCCATCCCGACAAAATCTTCCGCAGGCTTCGCCGATGATTGCGCCGGTTGTGCCCGCAGCCACTTCTCCCAAACTTCTGGCCTCGCCGCTGATCCGAATTTCGGCAGATCTGATATAACTACAGGCGAACTTTGGCGTATTGCATGACTGAGACGCTATATCTGGTCTCTGGGAGGTTGATTTATGGGTATTCAGCGTCATGGCTGGCTATATCTTGTAGGTGCCGCCAGCTTCGCAGCGGGCAGCGTGATGGTTTTGCCGATATCTACAGCAGCGCTGGCGCAAAACGCTCCTGAGATTGCCCAGGCGCAAAACGCGGCGCTGGCAGAAACGGCGCTGAATCGAGGACTGCAAATGATTCAGCAGGGGGCAATTGGTCCCGCGACCGAGGCTTTTCAAGAAGCCATTGAGCTCGATCCGAATTCTGCCGCCGCCCATTACAACCTAGGACTGGTGCAGCGGCAAACGGGGCAGCTTCAAGAAGCTGCAACTTCGTTTTGGAATGCCCTGGAAGCCGATCCGCAATTCGCGATGGCTTACTCAAACTTAGGGGCGGCCCTGTGGGAAGGGGGCAACCTGGAACAAGCGCAGGACTATCTAGAGCGGGCGATTGAGCTCCAGCCTGATTTAGGCAACGCCTATTACAACCTGGGGCTCGTGCAGCTCGACCAGCAAAACTACGATGCAGCGATCGCTTCTCTCCAAACTGCCGAATCCTATACGCCCAACGCCCCTGAGCCTTCGTTTCATCAGGGACGCATTCACCTCAGACAAGAGAATTTTGACGGGGCGATCGCGGCGTTTAATCGGGCGATTGCCATCTTCCCCCAATATGTGGAGGCCCATTACAACCTGGGCGTCGCTCAATACGGACAGGGCAACTATGAGGCGTCCCTCGACTCCTTCCGCAAGGCTACCGAGTTTAACCCTAGCTACGCCAACGCCTACTACAGTGCCGGATTATCCTTTATCAAGCTG